>DAOVKY010000185.1 GCA_030631525.1 bacterium | reverse complement strand
ATTGGATGGATTGAGCATTGGTGTATCAGCTCAGGGAGGACGCCAGCCTAATGAAACTTCTGGAGGAATTACTTATGGCGGAGACAGAACAAGAATCGGCGGCTTGCTCAAATATGAAGGGAATATAGCCGATAAAGGATTTAAACTTCAGGGTGAATATATTCAGCAGAAGAGAGACAGAGATGACCAAAAAGCTGATATTGCCTCTGACGGATGGTACGCGCAGGCATCATATGAACTCAGTCCAAAGTGGTGGTCTGTTTATCAGTATGGAGTGTACAATCCAAACGGAAAGTCTTCAAATGATATAAGAAGAACAAGTACAGTGGGCATCAAGTACACTTTCAATGAGTATACGAGTATACAGATGGACTACAGAACGTTAGAATATCCTAATTCAAAAGATGGGCAGGAACTTCTAACTGAACTCACATTGGAATTCTGAGCAGTACACTACATATTGCCGCAGCATGGAGTAATAATGTTATTCTCTATGCTGCGGTAAATGTCCTTTACGTAAAAATCGCAAGATATTACCAAAAATATGCAAATCTGTTATAGACATACGAATTGATAGTGTTATAATTCAGCAAATTTGGAATGTTCTTTTAAAAATTAGTTTTTAGCCGGAGAGGCAAAGGAAGTCCCAGTGAGATTCTGGGCGCTGTCCCGCAACGGTAATTCTCGAAAACTTTGAGAAAGCCCGGACCATTGCCTGTTTAGGTAAGTACCTTCGTGGAAAGGGGGAAGTTTTTTATAATGGAAAGCCCAGTCTGCGAAGATTGGGCTTTCCATTTGTCATTACTCCCCCTTCTCTGTCAAGAGAAGGGGCAAGGGGATGAGTTAACAACAAAAAGGAGAAAAGAAAGATGGTAACAAGAAAGAATAAAAAAATGAGGGGGTTTACACTTTTGGAGCTTTTGGTTGTTATAGCAATAATAGCCATGCTCTCTTCAATCCTCCTTCCAGCGCTTTCAAAGGCGAGGGAAAAAGGAAGGCAGTCTGTATGTATCTCTAACTTGAAGCAGATTGGTCTTGCCATGCAGATGTATACTCAAAATTATGATGGGTATTTTTGCCCAACTTATTATGGGTCGCCTTGGCCAGTTGATACTTGGTGGGATTTTGCTACAACTGATGGCTGGGCAACTTATGAACCGGGTCTATTAGGAGATTATCTTACTGATAAAGTGTATGAATGTCCATCACGAAAAGGGCTTGTCTCATGGGATAAACCATTTACAGGTTATGGCTATAACGAAACATACATTGGTGGAGGCTATGCGGCAGGATATGGGTGGGGAGGGGCAGATGTTTCTCCAGCGAAATTGAGCCAGATTAAATCTCCTTCAGAAACTTTATTATTTGGAGATTGTGCATGCTGGTCAAGTTTTAGTAGCTGTACAGGTGCAGCTAACACAATATATCCTCCTTCTGTATTAACCGGAGGAGGATGGCAGACAGCCACTGTTCATTTTCGGCATAATGGCTTTGCTAACATTCTTTGGGCAGATGGGCATGTCAGTTCCGTTTCAGTAAAACATCATATAAATGCTAATGATTCAAACTTGGCATGTATCTCTGAAGACGAGAGTGCCTATGATTTGGAATAATTTGTGCTAAAAAAGTAATTAAGGAAATGAAAGGTAAGCGCAAGAAATTAGTTGTATTAACAGCAGGAACTATATGTATCTGTTTGGCAATATGGGGAGTTCTTTCTCTCTATGCCAAAAGCAGTATCAGAAACAAGAAAACAGAAGTTTCTGCATTATGCGCAAAACTTGTTACGGAACAGGATAGAGACGTTCAAACAGATAACATAACTTTTAATACTTTTGATTGTCTTCCGCAGAGAAATCCATATTATAAAAGAATTTTCCCTGTGATTCTTAAATGCAGAGATGAAAGCAAGTATAAGAATGTCAACTATGCATTTAAAAATATAGCAACCTACTGCAACGCAACTGCATTTACAAAAAAGAGCGAAGTGTGGAGCAAAATTTATAAAATAAACTCAAGAAGTATAATCGGCTTGAGCATGCCATTGGAATTTAATGGCACAGATGTATCAAAAATTGCTAATTTTATTGTTGATATAAGCGACTTGATGAAGAAGATTACAAGTGTGAAAACTATGTGTCTAACCAGCATATTCGTTATACTTGCAGCCTATTTCGTGGTAATTTTTTTCTTGTTAAATCAAAAATCTGTTCTCCAAAAGTCCATAGCTTTAGAGGAAAACATCATTGATCCCTACAATGACAGAGAAATGTTCAAAAGACGGAGAGCTAAAAGGTTGAAGGCTGACATTCTTTTGCTGGAGTATAAATGTGGCGGTATTTTTGGGTTTTTTAGAACATGGCAAAGAACGCCAATAGACGATGTGTCAAATACAGGAGTGGGAATTTTTAGCAGAGATGAACTTAAGAAAGGGAAAGCTATTACTCTAAAGATAAAAATTCCGGGAACGAGAAGTGAATTTATCACAAAAGCAGGCATTGTATATTCAAGAAAGTTGCCAAAAAATAATCATTTCAGAGTTGGAGTAAAATTCTTTGGCAAAACATTTTCAAATAAGACAATAGAAAGACTATTAATCACAAGCTGAATCGTGATATAATTCAGGGCATTTAAGCCCGCTTGAACATGTAAAGTTTACTTTTGCGATTGAAGGCATATCACGTGCATTAACGCATCAGCTTGTAAGGCATCGGCTCGCTTCTTATTCCCAGCAAAGCCAGCGTTATGTGAAAGAAAACAATTTTGAATATGTAATTCCGCCTTCTAT
>DAOVKY010000005.1 GCA_030631525.1 bacterium | reverse complement strand
TTCTTTATCAACTTTAGCCGAAATATAAGGTCCCTGTTTAATTTCTATCAACTCCGATTCTTCAAGAAAAACGAAGCCATGACCGCCACTAGCTAAAAGAATAACATCCCCTGCTGTAAGCTCCTCTTTTCCTATATATTTTTTATCATCAGAATAAAGATTTACTTCAATCTTTCCTGATTTTACCAGAAGCGCCTCTTGTGTGTATTGAACTTCACGAATAGCTAATTTGTGAATATGAGGCTGAATCTTATAGCCTTTAGGATGCTTCATATAGCCTAACTGTTGAGAAAATTCTTTAGGCGAAAAAAATTCCACTCCATCTTTATGAAAATCATGAGGAATAATAATAGCTATCAGCTTGTCTCCAAAAGCAATTTTTTTAATCATATTTTTATTTTTAGTAGGTCGTCAACCATATTTGAACAATGCCTATCAACTTCTTTTACTGAGCATAAACTATTCATTGCTTATAGTCTACCATTTTTATTCCGCATGTCTTAACCAGAAATATCAGGCTCTTTTTTTTTATTACAGAAGCAAAACTACAATTTTTTTGTGTATTTTAGAATAAGAAGCCTGATAACTACGAAAAAATATTTTATTCCTTTTCTTATGTAGTCAAAAATATCAGTTCCAGTTTTTGATTTTCCATATATCCGCGGCTGACAGATATATGGAACCTCAGCGACCTTAAAACCATTATTTATTGCTCGAAAGATAAAGTCTATAAAGTATTCACCATAATCTCCTGACAGTTGGATAATATCAAACACCCCTTTTCGGGCAACTACAAAGCCACTGGTATAATCATTAAAATCATGATTAAACAAAAATTTTATGCAATAGTTTAAAATACTGCTAAGAAATGCGGACATTATACTGTCTGGACCACCTCTCGTAATTACAAGTCCTCCACCCTTTACATAGCGAGACCCAACAGAAATGTCATAACCATTTTCTTGAATTTCTTTTATCAAATAGGGAATTATTTCAGGCGGCATTGATAAATCACAATCCATCCATAAGATCATGTCCCCTTTTGCATTACGAATTCCCTCATTTATAGCGGACGTTAAACCACGTTCCCGTATCCTGCGAATAATACGCACAGCATGATTATGCTCAGAAATCTGTACAACTTTTTTCCATGTTCCATCTGGTGAATCATCATCCACGACAATTAGTTCGTAATCATAATCAGCCACCTCTTTGCAGATCTTTTCTATCAGTGTCCCGATATTTTCAATCTCATTGTAGGTAGGCAGAACTACAGAAATATTTACTTTATTCTCCGTATCTATATTACATATTTCTACATCTTCCCCGAATGTCATTAGGATACACCTGTCTTATTATTTTACTCCATTCTTCAATTCTCAAACTGATTTTTAAGCAATTCGAATCTCAAAACAGTTATTCTTTTAAATGCCTGCCATATTTCTCTAAAATTTAAATTAGATATTCCTCTTTTTCTATTAATAAATAAAGTAGGCACTTCTCCGATATTATATGCTTTTAGAAATATCTGATAAGCTATTTCAGCTAAGACAATATATCCGCTTTCTTTAACGAAATTAAAATCAACATTTTTAAGTACATTATATCTATAACAGCGGTAACCGTTTGTATAATCTGTTATAGGGATTCGTAATAACAATCCTGCATAGAAATTGGCTAGTTTGCTAAAAGCTCTTCGATTGAGACTCCAATTTATAATCTTGCTTTTTTGAAGATAACGAGAACCTATTAGCATATCGTATTTTGGTATTTTTTCTAAAAACAAACTAATATCTTTTGGATCATGCGAGAAATCAGCATCCATTTCAAAAATACAATCATATCTCTTACCGTTGGATAGAAAATATTTGAACCCATCTATACAGGCGCTTCCCCTGCCTCGTTTATTTTGTCTCAGAAGAACAAATATATTTTCGTTTTTTTTGAAACTTTTTTTTGCAATCTCAGCTGTTCCATCTGGAGAGTTATCGTCCACAACTAAAATGTCCATATCTAAGTTTAGCTCTAATAATTCTCCAATCAAATCAACTATATTTTTTGCTTCATTAAACGTAGGAATTACTATCGCAATTTTCATTTCAATTATCCAAGAATTAATTTAAAAACCCTGACTATGTAATCCAAGTCTTCTTCTGTTAGATACTGATGACATCCTATATAAAAGCCATTTTGAGCTAAATAATCTGCATGCGGCAACTTGTTCTTATAAAAATCTCTATATTTTGCGTATGCAGGCTGGTGTAAAGGGATACAGCCGAATAATGGACGAGTTTCAATTCCATTATTTTCCAATTTCAGTCTTAATTCTCTTCTGGAAAATTTACATTTTGGTTTTAAAATTATTGGATAAGCCAGATAACTAATGTTCTCACTATAGAGAGGAAGGCTGATTATATCCTGATAATTATTAAGCTGCTCATTTAGAAATTTCACATTCTTCCTTCTTTTTCGAAGATTACTCTCTATGTCTTCAAGTTGAACTGTTGCCAGAGCTGCCTGAATTTCTGTTGTTTTAAAATTATAGCCAATTAGATCATGAGTAAAACGCGGGTCTGTATCATTGTCTAATCTTTTGTTTCCTGTTAAATATGGACATAAACCTTCATTCCTTCTGCAGATTTTGCAATCACAAATTCGCCCATGAGTCTTTATCTTTCTCAATGTTTTAGACATCTTAGTGCTATCTGTTAAAACCGCACCCATCTCTCCCACCTGGATATTATGGGCTACATAGAAAGAAAAAGTTGACAACAGGGAAAAAGAGCCGACTTTTTTATTATGATACAAACTGCCATGTGCCTGAGAAGCATCTTCCAATACTAATAAATTATATCTTTCAGCGATTTCGTTTATCTCTGCCATCTTGCAGGGATAGCCTAGTAAATGAACAGGCAGGATTAATAGAAATTCTTCGCTATTATTTGATCTTTTTAACAAGTCTTCAATTGAATTTGGGTCAATACCAAAAGTTTTTTCTTCTACATCTACAAACACAGGTTCTAATCCACTTAGAACAATAGCATTAACCGTAGCGATAAATGTCAAAGGAGTGGTTATTACCTTTTTTGCCTTATTATTCTTGTCCTTATTGTACGAAATTGCAGTCATAGCCGCTATTAAAGCAGATGTCCCTGAATTTACTAAAACAGCATCTTTTACCCCAATATATCTGGCAAAATTATCCTCGAATTCTCTTACAAACTTTCCCTCTGAAATTCGATCAGTCTCTAATACTTCCAGTACTCTCTTCTTCTCTTTCTCTGTTATTTTAAAATCACCTACTGTTATTCTTCTCATATCTAAATATCCTCAGATAAATGAACCAAAACTCCGTAATCCATTATTACTCCCTTTTTTATTTCATTCCTAACGGGGTTTACTGTATTATTCATTAGAAATCTTTACTCCCCTTGCTTTTTCTCGCTTATCATACAAAACCTTAAATAACTCTATTACATTATTCTCCAGTCTATATTCTTTAACTTTCAGCAAGTTGTATGATTTCATTTTTTTTGTGCATTTTGGACGTATATCATATTTGGTATCAGCATTCATCATTATCATGTATCCTGGCTTAAAACGCTCCATTAGATTAACATTTACTTTTTGCAACCCTCTCATATGTTTTTCTGCATCCTTCCATGCCCATGGAGAAAAGCTAAACGCTTTTGTTTCAATACAAAGAATATCAGCCTCAACGCCCAATACAGACGTGCCTCTTTTAAGATATCTGTTTAAATCTCTGGATATTTCCAAAAGTTCATATCGAGGTTTAATCAGGGTCATTACATCCGTAAATACATTTGTTAATAAGTAAATTATAATTCCCACTGAAAAAGCGGTTTTTATCAGATTTTTGTTCCCCTTCAGGATAATCCTGTAAATTTTAGGAATGATAAAGATTAATATTATTCCAATAATAATTATAGCCATAGCTGCGGTTGTCTGCGGCCCAACACCAGGATACTCTCCAATATTGATTCTAGACAAAAGAAGCCCAATTATTTTTGATAAAAAAGGGCTCAGGTATCCAGATATAATAGGGAATATAATTAAGTACAAATACCATTTAATTTTAAAATGTTCTTTCCCTCTATCAACAATGGAAATTAAACCGTAAATACCAATAATGCTTATAACTATTATTGTAGTATCTAATCGTCCTTGAATGACCGTATTGATATTACCAGCTACTAAATCAAATAATGTGATGACCCTCAAAATTACAACTCTTATCGTGGGAAGTATTGCTAAAGATGCTATAAAAATAATAATAGTTTTTTTGGCTTTGGAATTTATGAAAATTAAACTGGTTTTTATTAAATCTAAAAATTGTTTATCACCTATATTTTTAGACAAAAAAGAGGTTAACAATATTGAAATGGGTATAATCAATATAATAAATCTTCTTGCAGGTATATAGTTAGTAATTGCAAAAGGGAGACATGCTAATACGATCCATATTATTGAATATTGCTCAATGGAAGATAGTTTAAAGTAAGACCTCTTATTTGTTTTATTGAGTAAATAAATTATTACGCAAAAAATGAAAAGAGGTGTCAGAATTGTAAAATTGCCGGTAATCAACGTATTTGGATCAATTGCAAACCGCATAAAATTCATTATAGCCATCCAAGGTGCATGCGGTGCATTTTGCGAAACCCAACCGCTATTCATTGCTTCCCATTTTGCGTAATGCGGTAAGACTAAAACAAGTAAATATATCATAAAAGAAAGCATTAATCCGGATATAAACCAAAGTGCAATTTTTACAGGATTTTTTATTAGCTTCATTCTTGCTTCATATATAAAAAAACCAATTACTACCAAGATATATGCAAGCCCATAGGATTTACAGAGGAAACCGAACGCTAAACATAAGGCTGATATGAGGTAATATATTCTATTATGTTTACCAATTAACCAAAAATACAATGAACTGGTAATAAAAAGAACCATTAAACTTTCTGTGAAACCTGTTCTATTGTAGCCTACAACTATACTATTTACTCCATAAATAAATGATGCAATAATAGTGAACTTTTTATCTCTAGTTATTTCTTTTACAATGCGATAGACAAATATTAATGTCAAACAACCACTTACAGCAGAGACAAGATTAACCTGCCAGAAACCAACCCCAAAAATTTTAAACGACAAATAGGTAAAATATGTATGTAGAGGCATACCAAAAATCGGATTAAAATCATCTATTAACCATTTGCCAAACAAAATTTTGTTTTTGGCATTATGGGCATAATATCCAATATCTGGGGAAAAGCCAATCATGCCTAATTGACTATCTGAGCCCAATACAAGCAACCTGATTATCCATAGAAATGCAAAGAGTGCGATAAGTAAAAAGGACGAATTGATTACGGAATCATATTTTTGTTCTACTTTATTAAGTTCCATATTTTTCTGCCTCCATATTAATGATATTTCTGTAAGTATTACAAAATCTTTGCGTAATAACTTGCGTGTTCAGTTCATTAGAAATCTTTGCGATTGTGTTTTTTTTTACCATTCTACCCTCATCCAATATTTTTAGTATAGCATTTGTAAGAGCAACTGGCGTGTCTTCCTCTATAACAGTAACATCATCTGGATATTGGCCAGCTAATTCAATACCTCCCGGATTATTAGTCGTAATGACAGGTGTCCCGCATAACAGAGACTCCAATATCACATTCGGTCTGGCATCAAGTCTTGATGCTAATACAAAAATATCTGAAGAAGCATAAAAATTAACTAGTGTCTTATGAGCCATAACGCCTGTAAATACTACATTGCTTTCAAGATGTAGTGTTGCAACTAATCGTTCTAATGCTTTAAACAGTGGACCTTCTCCTGTTAATACTAATTTTAAATTAGAATATTTTTTGAGAACATTTGGTAAACTTCTTATCAAAAGTTCGTGTCCGTATATCGGAATTAGCCCCTTAACATTTAATAATATCTTATCAGCATTAAATTTTTCTTTTAGAAAATTTGAACGTTTACCTTTTTGTTTTATAAAATAGTTACTAACCATATTAGGTATCACTTCAGCACTAATATCTGTATCCTTTAACAATTTATCTGCAAGACACTGGCTAACACATATAACTTTATCAGAACCTTCTGCAATTTTTTTAAAGATATTGAAGAATGTTTTCTTGTAATACCAGACATCTGTGCCACGGAAATGCAGAATAATACGCTTCTTAAAAATCTTAGCTACAACAAATCCTACAATTGTTAGATCTGTATACGTATGTATATGAATTATATCTAGCTTATGTAAGCTTGCAATCATTACTTTGAAAATATTGATTAATGTAAGTAAACGGTAATACTTATTTAAAATCGAATTGGTCGCTTTTATTTTATATCTTTTGCGTGACAAATTCAGGGTTTCTGCATACATGTTTCTTATTGCGTACACTTTTACATTGCTATTTACCCTATTTGAACTGTATTGCTCTGGAATAACAAAAGTGAAAACCTCAACCATGTTCCCTTTCTTAACTAACTCTGATGATAAATTATTACACATCATTCCAATTCCACTTGGATTGAAAAAGTGTGGTGTAATAATGGCAATTTTCATAATTTATCCTGTAATTATGTCTTGCTTTTATACAAATAAAAACATGCTGAATCACCATCGTTATTCTTATTTAACTCAGCTGCTTTAGTTTTAAAAGAGTTTATTTGTTCTTTTGAAAAGATGGATTTTCGAGGATTCTCCACATAGGAGTTTTCAGCCCTGAGAGGAATGTCCCTAAGATATTGTTCGCTTCCCCAAAATTGGAACTCCGTTGAATCAAATACAACATCTTTTATTTGAAAACCTGCCTTGCCTGCTAATATTTGAATGCTTTTAATTGTATGCAAAAAAAGGTGACGTGGAGCATCAAGCTGAACCCAATTAATGCCATATTTTCGCCAGACAAAAGAAGAAACAACAGGAATCTTAATTAATACATATCTGTTAGATTTTAGCATGCGGTATAACTCTTTAAATACAGATAAAGGTTCTCGCATATGTTCAAAAGAATCATGTAATATAATAAAATCAAACAGTTGTTTAAGTTCAGATAAATTTTTTTTAAAGACTTTAAGCCCTCTTTCATAAAAAATGTCATCGTTGATAAACGGGTCAATGCCTGTAAGATTAGAAAATCCATCTTTGTGCATACTAACGAGAAGATGGCCAACACCACAGCCTGCATCTAAAATCTCCGATTTGAATTCTATTTTAACCTTTTTAAACCAGTTATAGTAATTAGGCGTTTTGTATAGTCTTGTTAGCAACATTCCTATAACATTCTTTTTATAAAGACAGTATTCTGCTCTTTGATGTTTAAGAAAAGACTTTAGAAAACCGTCTTTAAAATAATATGGCTTTAGAAAAGAATAATAATTTTTAGGGTAATATTTTGAAAGGTTATCTGGAATTCTGTTTATTTGTAAACATCCGCATTCCCCACATTTAAAATATTCGAATTTATCTCTATAACCAAACATCATTTCGCGCACAATGTAAGATTTGTTATTAACCGTATTTTTACATATTTTACAAATGGTCATGTTGCATCCTTTTAATTTTGTACCTAATCCCTGAAGCAATTCCCTTTATTCTAGGCATAACTATTTTAAAATTCTTCCTTTTTATGGCAGATAATATATGTATTACATTCTCTATCCCAAAATGCCACGAGAAACTAGCCATTTGCGGAAAAGTGGCATATTTCTTCATAAAGATAATCCTGTTTCTGGGTTTAAGGAACGCTCCAAATGGATTTTCGGAGCCACCGCTTGTTCTTGCGACTTTATGCCACAATTTTGCTCTTGGCGCAACTATGCACTTAAATCCAGCTTTTATCGCTTTTGTACAGTAGTCTATGTCTTCCTGATAGTAAAAATAACGTTCATCCATTAATCCAATTTTGTTGATAACATTTTTATGTATAAGTAATGCGCACCCGCTTATGAAGTCAGAATCACATATCTCATTATATTGTCCATAATCTTGCTCCATTCCACCGATATGTGATGTTACCCCAGTCTTCCAGTCCATTTTGCCCCTTGCAAACCACAACGTATCAGACCTATTATAATAATACATTTTAGGACCTGCAATACCTATTGCTAAATTAACTTTCATGGGTTTTATTAACTCGCTTAACATATCAGGCGCAACTTTAGTATCATTATTTAGCAATAAGACACTATCAAGCTTCATCTTCATAGCCTGCTTTATAGCTATATTATTAGCCTCGGCAAACCCCAAATTAGTTTCGTTTTCAATTAACATTGCCCATGAAAAATTTTCCTTAAAATAGTCTTGCGAGCCATCTGTGGATGCATTATCAACAATGCAGACCTTATAATTCTTGTATGTTTGCGCTCTTATGGATTCAAGACATTCAATGGTGTCTTCTTTGCCATTATGATTCAGAATTATGATAAAAACACTCAGGTCTTTGGACATTGAGATTTTGTTATTTGGCATTTAATTTATTGTATTCTTCATATAACTTCTTTACTATTTTTGCCCAGTCATAATTACGTGCATTTTCAATCCCATTCTTACTAAATTGCTCTCTTTTTCTGCTGTTTGAGAGAAGCTCAATTACTGCTTCTGAAAATGTTTTTGTATCTTTGGTTTTTACAAGAATACCCGTTTCGTTGTCTATAACAACTTCTGGTATGCTTGCAGTATTAAATCCAACACATGGCAGGCCGCTTGCCTGCGCTTCCATAAACGGCATTCCAAACCCTTCATATATAGATGCGCATGTAAATAAATCCGCAGATTTATAATATGCTATCACGTCTTCTACAGGGAGATGCCCAAGCAGATAGATGTTTCCAATCTCCTTAGCTCTCTGTTTGACCAATTTCGAATAATCGTCATTATCAAACTTGCCGATAATATAGAGATGCGCCTTGGGGATTTTCCCTAAAACCAGTTCAAAGGCATTTAACAGCAGATCTACGCCTTTATGTTTTACTATTCTTCCAACATAAAGTAATGCTGGATGACGCAAATTTAGCTTTCTCTCTTTTTTTCTAAATACCTGAAAATCTATACCTGGTGTAATAACCGTACTATTTATGGAGAATTTTGACAGAAGATAGTTCCTGGTGAAGCCTGAGTTTGTGATAACTTTATCTGCTTTAGATACATTCTTTATCATTCTTTTGTTTTCCAGAATTCTACGCTCTCTTTCATAACCTGCATACATGTCCGGATCTGTAATATTGTGGTAATAATAAACAACTTTATATCCAAATTTTTCTCTATTATTTATGACAAAGTCATCCAGGGGAGGATAATGGACATTTATAATATCCGGTCTTATAATTTCTATAGCCCTCTTAAAGAATATATTTGCTATCGGCTTCATAACCTGTTTATTAAACAAGTAATTACTGCCTCTTGGAATATCTAGGGGAATTATTATAGGAATTCTGTTATTCAGATGTTTGTGGGAGGAAGACAGTGTAAGAATACTGACATTCACATCATCGTATTTATGTAACTGATTTGCATGCGCGACAACTACTTCAGAAATTCCTGAACCTTCGGCAAGAGTCGTAAAAGCAACAGCAATATTCATAACCCAATTATTCTCTTCCACCAGGCTCTGTTGTCAATATACCATGAAATAGTTTCTTGTAGGCTATTTTGAAAATCGCAAACAGGTTTCCATCCTAATTGGCTTTTAATTTTATCTGCATTGATAGCATAACGGCGGTCATGCCCTAGTCTGTCTTTTACAAATTTTATTAATGTCTCTGTCTTTCCCAATCTTTTTAAAACAAACTTGGCTATATCTATATTAGTTCTCTCATTGTTAGCGCCTATGTTATAGATCTCTCCTATTTCTCCTCTTTGTACCACTAAATCAATAGCTCTCGAGTGATCTATCACATGAATCCAGTCCCTTACATTTGTTCCATCTCCATAAATAGGCAGCGTCTTAGACTGGAGGGCGTTGATGATGATTAACGGAATAAATTTCTCAGGAAATTGGTATGGTCCATAATTATTTGAACATCGTGTAATTATAACAGGCAATCGATAGGTATGGTAATAAGCCGCGACTAGCATGTCAGCTGACGCTTTGCTTGCAGCATAAGGACTATGTGGGGCAATAGGAGTTTCCTCCGTAAAATAGCCGTTATCGGGAAGATCTCCATATACCTCATCTGTTGAGATCTGTATGAAACGCTTAATTCCAGCCTGTTTTACAACTTCAAGAAGAGTTTGAACGCCAAGTATATTCGTTCTCATAAACTCAGCTGAATCAACGATGCTTCTGTCCACATGTGATTCAGCGGCAAAATTGACAATTATGTCAATCCTGTTTTCTGCAATAATTCGCTTAACCAATTCTGCGTCTAAAATATCGCCCTTAATAAATGTATATCTGTTTTTATATTTGTCCTGAACATCCAAAAGACTTTCTAAATTTCCCGCGTATGTTAATTTATCCAGATTTACAATGTTCACAGAGCCATATTTTTCCAACTCGTATCGTATAAAATTAGACCCTATAAAACCGTAGCCTCCAGTAATTAGCATATTTACTTTCATCAGCCGTTCTTTCTTTCCCAATCATATAGAATATCGCTTTTATGCGGATCCATTCTGTATTCATCAGGATTTTTTGAGTTATAGCATTCTGTAGTGCAATTAACTATTATAGCCTCATAATCGCTTATACATTTAAAACCATGCGTTACCATCTTGGGAATTTGTATAAGCAGGTTATTATGCTCCCCTATAAAAAATTCATTGATCTCGCCCTTTGTGGAAGAACCGGTTCTGCTGTCATGGAGAACAACCTTCATCATCCCTCTGACACACGCAAAATTATCTGTCTGTTTCTTATGATAATGCCATGCCTTGACAACACCTGGATAAGCGGTTGTTATATAGACCTGTCCGAATTTTTCAAAGATCTCATCATCTTCGCGAAATATCTCCATAATGTGTCCGCGTTCATCAGGAATTGCCTTCAGCTCTTTTACTTTAACGCCATTGATCATAATTTATTCTCCTCTTCTAAAAAAAATTTTAAACTATCCTTCCAATGTGGAATTTCAATACCGGTTGCAGTCTTAATTTTACTCTTACTTAGAGCGGAGTATGTGGGCCTCTTTGCCGCTCTTTTTAATTGCACACTTTTAATTGGTATTATTCTTGTAGAATGGAACTTGTTTTCTAAATTCTGAAGAATCCTTATAATCTCGCAAGCAAACTCGTGCCAACTGCAGTCTCCTTCATTTGAATAGTTATATATTCCATACTGTTCTGTCTCAAGTAATCTCAGGCTTATATCAACAATATTCCTGGTCCAAGTAGGATTTCCAACTTGATCATCAACCACTCTGACCTCAAACTGATCAACTGCCTTGTTTATAACAGCTTTTACAAAGTTATTTCCTCTCTTTCCATACATCCATGAAGTTCTTATCAAAAAGAATCTGGCATGTGAATTTAACATGTACTGTTCTCCCAAAAGCTTAGATTCTCCATATATGTTGATAGGATTCGGTTTATCTTTTTCTGTGTATGGAGATTCCTTCTTGCCGTCAAACACAAAATCCGTAGAGAAGTGCACAAGTAATATGTCATTTTCTTCGCAGACCTGCGCAAGATTTTTTACTCCTTCTCCATTAACATTAAAGGCTTTTTCCTGGTTCACTTCACATGCATCAACATCAGTATACGCAGCGCAATTTATCAGCGCCTGAGGATTAATTCTATTCACTGCATTTCTGATAGAAGAGATATCAGTTATATTGCATTCTTCTTCCTCAGGAGCAATAATTGTGTAATCCTTCCTGTTACAGCACTCAGAAACAAATTCTTTTGCAAGCATGCCTTTTGAACCTGTCAATAATACCTTCAACTTTCACACTTCCTTTTCTCAATTAATTTTTGTTCAACTGGTTCTTCATTTTAACTGCTCTTTCAAAAATTTCAATATTTCTTCTTAGATTTGGAAATCAGTGATTTCCAAATCTGGGGATATGTCTCATTGTTCATATTTTATAGCCAATACCTTTATGCTTTTTCTCACTTATCAGCTCAATTCGTGACGCAGTGCGTCACAATTTGAAAATGATATTTGTCATTCTTTCTTCTAATCTGTCAACAATAAAGATTTGACCCTTTTCTTTTTTCCTTTCTTTCTTCACTTTTTAAACCTAACGATTGTGTCGATGTTCTGGTTGGACGATTTCAAGATATGATCCTTACTTTCCGCAATTCTTCAGACGTTCCGTCAAAGAAACCTTGGATGATTGCCATCATTCCCTTTCTGGCTTTCTCGTTGACTTCACACTGCAATTGATCGGTCAATGCAAAGGATAAGTAGACGTGTGTTTTGTGGGATTTCCATGACACATCACTTCCAATACGATTTGCGGAACGCGTTGCATCCTTTGGATCAGAGACTTTTGTAACCCACTTGTCAAATAGTTGAGTACGCATTGAATTCATGAAAGCAATATGGGCTCGACCCGTTCTGGTGCTGGAATCGCTTCCTCCCACTGTGGCTTTTGCCACAGCTTGATTGTATGGTTCCATCATACCCCAGAGACGTTCGTGATTGTTATTCAAGAGATATAGTCTTGTGCATTCACTTTGTTTTGGCGACAGATCGTTCTTGACACGAAGAAGCCATGCAATACCAATGACCTCCAAACGCAAGGCAAGCAGTTGATCGGAAATGTCTAACACGTCTACCGCTGAGAAAGCTGGGTCCGACCGCAGAATTTGTTGATGAGCAACATCACAGAATAGCTGCCATGGACCTGCTTCGCCAATAGGGGGAGCAAACACATGTTTGTTGTAGAAATATTCACACCACTCATGTGTTGACATTCCGGACTTTCTGTCAAACAGTCCCATTATTCCACTCTTTCATTTTCTTTTACGCCAGTAGTCAGGCATGCGATGCAGATGCATTATAGCCATTACTCTGATATGATCATCTACGACTCTGTATAATACTCCATAAGGAAATTTATCAGTGAGGCAACGGTGAGTTTGAAAGTCTATCTTTTCCCATGCAAAAGGAAAACAACAGACTCTTTTTATAGAAGAATAGATTTCCTCAGAAAACCTTAATCCCAAGCCGGTTTCACATTTCTCATAGTAGTCAACTGCTTTTATAAACTCAAATTCCGCTTTTTCATGGAAATAGTAATTCATTATTGCGCTAATCGATTCTTAATTTTTAAGAATACTTCTTCTCCTGGAATAAGCTTTGCCGTACCTTCTTCAATCTGTTTAGATCTTTTGTCAACTTCTAACGCCCATGCTTTATCAATATCCATCTGGATTGGCAAATTAGTACTGTGCAATAATTTGTCAATCAATTTTAATCTGTCATCTGTTGGCAAATCCAATGCTTCTTCGTATACTTTTTCTGCAAGTGCGATCATATATAATCACCTCCATTAATATTATAGTATAATTTGTCTATTTTTCAATTAGCTCATTAGCCATTTTTAGCGATTCAAATGTGCCTGCATCTATCCACCATCCTTTTAGAATATTATGCGTCATATCTCCATGCTCTATGTATTTGTTATTTACGTCCGTGATCTCAAGCTCTCCTCTTGCAGATGGCTTCAATCCCTTGATTATCTCAAACGCTCTTTTATCGTACATATATACTCCTGTTACTGCATACTTGCTTTTAGGTGTTTTTGGCTTTTCCTTAATTCCTTTAATCTTATTATCAACAATTTCTGCCACACCAAATCGTCTGGGATTTTCTACCTTTTTTAGCAAAACCTTCGCACCTGTTTCCTGTTTTCTGTATTCATTAATATAAATAGTTAAGTCCTCTTCAAACAGATTATCTCCTAATATTGCAATAACTTTATTCCCTCCTGAGAATTTCTCTCCAAGCCCTACTGCCTGCGCAATGCCTCCAGCTTCATCCTGAACTTTGTATGTAAATTCGCATCCGAATTCCTTTCCGCTGCC
>DAOVKY010000027.1 GCA_030631525.1 bacterium | reverse complement strand
TGGCCATTGCCGAATATAAGATATTTGTATGTTGTGAGTTCTTCCAGTCCCATAGGCCCTCTAGCATGTAGCTTGTCTGTGCTTATACCAATTTCGGCGCCTAAGCCAAATTCGCCGCCGTCAGTGAACCGAGTAGATGAATTGACATATACGGTAGCGGAGTCTACTTCTTTTAGAAACTTATTTGCAGACGAACTGTTTTTTGTAATTATAGCGTCAGAATGGCAGGAGCCATATGTGTTAATGTGATTGATCGCTTCTTCTTCTGAAGACACTATCTTTATGGAAAGTATTAAATCAAGGTATTCCGTTGACCAGTCCTTCTTCGTTACCGGTTTTATTTCAGGAATAAGTTTTTGGGTTTTTTTACAGCCCCTTATTTCCACACCTGCACTCATGAACATATCTATCATCTGAGGAAGAAAGATCTTGGCGATATCATTATGGACAAGAAGCGTCTCCATTGCATTACATACTCCCGGACGCTGGACTTTTGCATTAAGACATACAGCTTTTGCAATATCAATATCTGCATGTTTATCAACATAAGTGTGACATATTCCGTCACTATGTTTAATTACAGGAATAGTAGAGTTCTTAGCAACAAATTGTATAAGGCCAGCACCTCCGCGCGGAATTATAAGATCAATGTATTTGTCCAGTTTTAACATACGATTTACCATTTTGCGGTCAGTGCTTTTTACCATTTGTATGCTCTCAGAAGGAACTTTTGTTTTTCGCAGGCTGTTTATCATTATTTGATATAAAGCAAGATTTGAATTTATAGTTTCTTTTCCTCCACGAAGAATAACAGCGTTACCAGCTTTTAGACAGAGGCTTGCTGCGTCCACAGTAACATTAGGCCGTGATTCATAGATTATACCTATAACCCCAATAGGAACGCTTACCTTTTCTATTCTTAATTTATTTGGTCTGGTTGTCTTGCTAAGCACTCTTCCTACAGGGTCAGTGAGTTTAGTTACTTGTTTCAGAGATTCGCAAATATTTTTTATTCGCTGTGGATATAAAGTTAGACGGTCTATTAAAGCAGGAGACAGGTTGTTTTGCTTTGCGCTTTTAATATCAATGAGATTCGCAGATAAAATTTTAGACTTGTTTTTTTCAACACCATTGGCAATGGCCAGAATAGCTTTGTTTTTTTCTTCTGTTGAAAGAGTTGCCAACAGTCTTGACGCATCTTTTGCATGCTGTGCAATTTTTCTTATCATAATATCACCAGATTATCTCTATGTATTACTTCATCTTTTGGAGAAAAAATCGTACCGACTTTTTCTCCATTCATTATTTTGGAAAGAGTATTTTTCTTTAGCCCATTGGCTATTATCACGGTTACGCCTGACTGGGTTCCCATTTTTGCTGCAGTTATTTTTGTCAACATTCCTCCTGTTCCTGTTTTTGAGTCGGAAGCATACGACTCTATTTTAGATTGGATTTTATCAACTTCAGATATGAGAGAGGCTTGCTTGTTCTTTTTAGGATCAACAGTAAACAATCCATCAATATTAGAAAGCATAATTAAAAGGTCTGCATCCAAGAGGTTAGCAACAAGCGCGGAAAGGGTATCATTATCTCCAAACTTAATTTCATCGGTTGCAACAGTGTCATTTTCATTAACAATAGGAATAACTTTCTCTTTGAATAGTTCCATTATTGTGTTGCGTATATTGAGGTATCTAAGTCTTGATTTAAAGTCATCTCTTGTAAGCAGAATCTGCGCAGTATGATATCCTCTTTTTTTAAAAATCTCTTCATAAGTATGCATTAGTTTATTCTGCCCTACAGCAGCAACGGCTTGTTTTTTTGATATTGTCAATGAATGTTTCCTAATGCCCAAAGCCTTCATGCCTGCGCCTATAGCGCCGGATGACACAATAATTACTTTAATATTTTGTTTTCTAAGCTCATCTATTTCCGTGGCAATACGAGATATTCTTGCTCTGTTTAATCCTGTATCTGAAGTTAGTACGTATGTGCCTATCTTAATAACCACACATTTAGCGTTCTTTATTAGTTCTTTTCTATTCATAGTTTTGTCTCTCTTCACTGTTCAGCAATTTATCAACATAATAGATTAGCTCTTTCACACCTTCTCCTGTTAGTGCAGAAATAGCAAATATCTCCTTTGAATGCAACTTTTTTCTCAAATCTTTAAGGTTGGTTTGCGCAGTAATTATGTCCATCTTATTAGCAACTATTATTTGGGCTCGATTACCTAAATTATATAGAGATAATTCCTTATTAATAACATTAAATTTTGAATATGAGTTTTTATCAGACATGTCAATAAGATGCAGAAGGATTTTTGTTCTGCTTATATGAGCCAAAAACTTGTTTCCCATACCTTTTCCATTGTGTGCGCCTTCTATCAATCCTGGGATGTCAGCAGCTACAAAGGATGAGTCATGTACTTTTATAACTCCTAAAAGCGGCTCTGTAGTAGTAAATGGATAATCAGCTATTTTAGGTCTGGCATGTGATATGCGCGAGAGCAAAGTGGATTTTCCTGAGTTTGGATATCCAACCAGCCCGACATCAGCGATCAGGCGCAGCTCTAATCTAATATCCTTTTCTTCGCCTTCTTTGCCTTCTTCTGCGATTCGCGGAGCACGTTTAGTAGATGTAGCAAATTTGGCATTTCCTTTTCCTCCTCTTCCACCGTGCGCAGCTATGATCCTGTTACCCTGATAACATAGATCTGCTATGGTTTGCTCATTCTCTTTTATGACCGTTCCGACAGGAACTTCTAATACAATATCAGGACTGTTCCTGCCAAACATTTTTTTGCCTTTGCCATGTTGGCCATGTTTGGCTTTGATGTGTTTTCTATGAAGAAAATTGATAAGGGTTCTTTGATGTGGGACAGCTTCAATAATGATGTCTCCGCCTTTTCCGCCATCTCCCCCATCAGGGCCGCCTTTGGGAACGTGTTTTTCCCTGCGGAAGCTTACGCATCCATTGCCACCGTCTCCTGCTTTTACATGTATAGTAACATCGTCAATAAACATAAAACTCTTCTGCCTTTATTTTAAAATACCATCAAGCCGCAATAATGCCAGAGGGAGCGGTTCTACAGGAGTATGACCTATATTATAGGCATGTTGTGTCTTTGCTACTATTCGGCTGTTTGGGTATTTCTGTATCTGTTTCAAATCCTTTGGCCGAAGCTGACCTGTCCACTTCACCTCAACGGGAAAAAAACGCTTGTCATATATGTATGCAATATCAACTTCTCCCTCAGCCTTAATATAAAAAGTGGGATATTTGCGGCTGTAGTTGGCAGTAACCACTCCTTCCACCAGCTTTCCTGCCAAATGCGGATCATTAACAGCAAAAAGAACTTGGTCTTTAAATGGACACTGTACCTGCTGGAGCCAGCTTCGTACAGCATGAAAGATGAATGGATCGGTAAATATTACTTTGCGAGCCTTTTTGGGCGCAGCAGTCAATTTGTTTTCAAGAATAGCCTGTTGAATAAATACTGCATCCATGGATACTAAAGTTTCTACATAGTCTGCAATCGTACGGTGATGATCAATGCTAAGTTGACTGGAAAGCGAATGCCAGGTTGTTTGACTACCATATTGCTTTATAATTGCGCTGAGAATCTCATGTAGAAAATGTTCTTTTTTCCCTCGTTTGACCATATGTCCTCTGATCCAGTCGGAATAGATTGAAAAGGTTGCCGGTAAAATACGCTTTTCCATGGCCATATCATTAATAGCGGTTAGATATCCTCCATGTATAAGAAAGTTTTTAAATTCTTCATAAAGAATCCGCAATATCTCTTCTGATGGATTTGTTCCCGAAATAATGATTTCTTCTATCTGTGTATTTGTTAGAGTTTTCTTGAGACGCAGCGTTTCAGAATAGCTCAGTGGACGCAAATGAAAATTTACCTTATCCGCTTTGCCGCGCCGACCTGGAAAACGCGTACGGGCCTCCCTAATAAGAATTAAATCAGATCCTGTTACAATAAGAATAACGCCTTCCATAAAACCTGCATCAGCCAGAAATTTGACAGCTTTATCCCATTCGCGAATATAGGTTACTTCATCAAGAATTAAATAAAAAGGCGCGTCAGATGACTTATGCGATAGAATATCCTGAACCAGTCTTACCACTACATGATGGTCATCAATTAGTTCTCCTGTCAAAAAGGCTATATGCTGTGGATTAACTCCTTCGTGAAGCAGCGTAAGCATCCATTGTTTAAGCAGGGTGCTTTTACCCACTTGTCGACCTCCGCCGATTGTGTATATCCCAGGTTCGTTTCTAGGTAGTTCCTGAATCAGAGAACTTGTATGTACCAGAGGCTGAGTTTGTAAGCGCCTTAAATGCGGGTCATTCGAAGAAAACAGTTTCACGCTTTCCAAGTGCATGTTGTGCGACAAAAAACGACTATCCATAATCTGCATTATAGCCAGAAACTTAATTTAGTCAATACCTATTATCCAAATTTGGTCATTACACCTCTCTCTTCACCTTATAGTCAATTCAGCGCACAACAAAGCGAGAGTTGACCGGCCGGCGTGTAGGCTGCTTAAGGATACGATCTAACCGACCAGATTTATAAAGATATTGAATATTTCTAATAATTTGCTCGTAGAAAATCTCTGGTGGTAGTTGTTTTTCTTTGAGAACAGGTATGTCAAATTTAGGTAGACTTAGCTTTTCCATCAAAGATAACTTTCAAGTTTCGCATAGATTCCATCGGGACCATATCTGGTACAAATGGATTCAAGCTTTTCTTTAGCAATTTCTTCTTGGTTGTTTCGTAACAGTTCGACTATGTCAGCAAGATCTCTAAGTTCCCGTTTAGGATTGTTCTTGATTGCATGGAGTTTAAGGGCTATCAAATGCTCAAGGCATGGAACGCGCATGCTGACAGACCCTATTTGGTAAACAGAACTGCTCCGTAACATTTTATCAAAAGTGCCGTGATCTACTAGCATAACATCAACATCCATAAGGTAAACAGACGAATGAGAATAGCGCATAAAATTTTTCGTTCGATCTGTTTCCTTATAGCCAGCTTCCGTCAGAATGTCATGTAGAACCTTTGAGTCGGAATCTACCATCAAACAGTCTATATCTACGGTTTGTCTGGCGACACCAAAAGCCGGCAATGCATGTCCCCCAATCAGCAAGACTGCTACATTCCTGGTTTCCAGACCATTCCAAATAATTTCGAGAATAGTTCTCATTTTCTCTCAACCTCCACACCAACTCTCTCTTTTATACCTTCTCAGGTCAACGCAGAAATAGCAAATATCTTTTTTGATGATTATGCCTTTACCACCCATGTTTTTACTTCTGCTGTTACTTCTGGATGAAGTTTGATCTGAATATTAAAAACGCCTAGCTTTTTAATTGGATCTTTTAATACGATCTTCTTCTTATCAATTTCTATCCCTTCTTGCTTCAGCATACTTGCAATATCAATAGAAGTGACAGAGCCATACATTTTTTTATCTTCTCCAACTTGAACAGGAATTGTTAAAGATAATTTAGAAAGTTTTTTTGCTGTCTCTTCAAATCCTGTTTTTTCCTCCTGTATTTTTCTTCCTTTAACTTTTTTAATCTGTTCTGAAACTTTCTCAACACCAAGAGTTGCTTTAAGAGCTAATCCGTGTGGTAATAGATAGTTTCTGCCATAGCCTTCTGCAACCTTTACTATATCTCCTGTGCTCCCTAATTTGTCAATATCTTGTTTTAAAACAACCTTCATTTTGTTCTCCTCTCACATCATACTATTTAGGATGGTTTTTGTCTTATTCAGGCTTTGTTCATTGTTTACGTTAAGTACCTGGATGCTCTTATCAATCCTTGAGATAAGGGCTGACAATACTCTTTTAGGCCCTACTTCGATAAAAACACTAATTCCCTCTGAGATCATGGTTTTTATTGAATCTTCCCATAAGACAGAATTAGTCATCTGTTTGGTTAAAGCTTCTTCTATATCAGCCGGCTCTGTTATTGCTCTTGCAGAAACATTTGCATATACAGGGATGTTTGCAGCTTTAATGTTAAAATTTTGCAGTTCATTATATAATTTTTTCTCTGCAGATTGCATTAGACAGGAATGAAATGGACCGCTCACTACTAGTTTGATTGTTTTTCGTGCTCCTGTGGAAATGGCTTCTTCTATTGCTTTATCAACAGCCTTATGTTCACCTGATATGACAATTTGCCCGGGACAATTGTAATTAGCAATCTGTACAATTCCATATTTAGAGGAGACCTTGCAAATATTTTTTACTTGTTTTGCATCTAATCCGATAATCGCTGCCATTGTTCCCGGATATTGCTGAGATGCTTCCTGTATAAACAGCCCTCTCTTTTTGACAAGCAGTAATGCGGATTCCAGATCCAATGCATTTGCAGCTACCAAAGCAGAGTATTCCCCCAAACTGTGGCCTGCAACGGAAGAAACAGATTCTCTTTTAAGAAGTTTATCAAGCACAGCCAAACAGGCGATACTCGCTGTAAGTATTGCCGGTTGACAATTCTCTGTAGCGCTCAGGTTTTCTATAGGGCCTTCAAAACATAATTTTGCAATATCATATTTGAGAATTTTATTTGCGCATTGAAAAATATCTTTAGCACACGAATAATTATGGTAGAAGTCTTTTGCCATTCCAACATATTGGGAACCTTGTCCGGGAAATACATATGCGATCTTCTTCATTCTACCACCTTATAATAGCTGATGCCCATGTAAGACCAGCGCCAAAAGCATCCAGAAGTATTATCTGTCCATCTTTTAATTTTCCTGAAGCAGCTGCTTCAGCCATTGCTATTGGTACAGAAGCGCCTGAGACGTTTCCATATCTTGTAACATTTATCCATACTTTTTCCAAAGGAGCGTTAAGTCTTTGCGCTAAAGCGTTTATAATTCTCAAGTTTGCCTGATGGGGAATAACAAGGTCTACATCTTCATTTTTTAGATTGCATTCAGCAAGTATTTTATCTGCAGCATTTGTCATTGCCCTAACAGCAAGTTTAAAAACTGCATTTCCATTCATTTTCAGAAAATGTAATTTTTTGTCTACTGTTTTATGTGTTGCAGGAAATTGCGAACCTCCGCCAGGCATATTTAACAGATCCCATGCGGAACCGTCAGCGCCAAGATATGACCCCAAAATAACCCTTCTGTTATCCACAGCGCGTCCGATAACAGCAGCGCCTGCGCCATCTCCAAATAACACACAAGTTGTACGATCTGTCCAATCCGCAATTCTTGAAAGAGCGTCCGCTGCAACAACTAAAACTTTTTGAAATGTATTGTTTTCAACAAAATTTTTTGCCATTGTTAAAGCGTAAATAAATCCGCAGCATGCTGCATTCACATCAAATGCGCACACAGTTTTAGCACCTATTTTATGTTGAAGAATACAGGCAGTGGAAGGAAATGGCATATCAGGAGTTATAGTGGCAACAATAATACAATCTATTTGTTTGACATCCACTCCGGCATTTTTAAGAGCTTCCTGAGAGGCAAACATAGCCAGGTCAGAGGTAGTGTGTTTATCATCAATTATGCGTCTCTCCTTTATACCTGTTCTTGTTGTGATCCACTCATCGGAAGTATCCATCATCTTTTCAAGGTCTGCATTTGTAAGAATTTTTTCCGGCACATAAAAACCAGTTCCTAAAATACCTGCTTTAATATTCTCCATTTTTTAGTTCTTTAACCTCTCTTTTATATGCTCATTAACACGGTTGTTTACGAATTTCTCAGCTACCAAAATGCTGTTTTTGATAGCCAGAGAAGAAGAGTTGCCATGGGCTTTTATACAT
>DAOVKY010000145.1 GCA_030631525.1 bacterium | reverse complement strand
GGGTTTCTTTAGGAGCTTTCTTCTCTGGTTCTGCTTTTTTCTTCTTTGATTCTTCTTCTTTTTGTTCTTTTCGAAGAATCTCGCTTACTAATCTTTGTTTTCTTTTTATTCTTTTCTTCAAAAGCCTTATTTCTTTATTCCCTGCTACTTTCTCTGCTTTCTCTATCTTCTCAGCAAGCTTTTTCTTTAGTGTCTCTATCTTTTGCTTTAAATCTTCAACTATTTTCATATGCTTACTCCTAATGGTTTTAAGTTTACTACCAGTTCGCTACATTATCATATTTCTAATTAATTGAAAAGCCTATTTTCGCCTATAATGTTCACATAAGTCCTGTACAGAAGTGCTTGTATTGACTTAAAAATTCCATCACATTGTAAGCTCTTGTATTTCTTGACAAAGGAAAAGACCTTGAAGAGAGCGAAATGAGCGCTCCATCTGTTATTTGAATATTTTTTCCTTCGTTAAGCTTCCTAAAACGCTCCATTGATTGAATCATTCCACTGTGGGGAGTCTTCGTTAATTTAATTTCACAAGGTGTGATTTCTCCTGTCTTTTTTTCAATGATAACGTCTATCTCTAAGCCATTATTTGTACGATAATAATACAAAGGAGGTCTTTGCCCTGTATTAGAGTAATATTTTAGAAGTTCCTGAATGACAAAATTTTCGAACAGGGCTCCTGCTTGTTGCCCGCGCATTAAAGTATGGCTGTTTCTGTTCCCTGTCACATAACTCACCAGACCTATATCAGTAAAATAGACTTTTGGCGATTTCGTAATGCGGCTGCCAAGGTTCACATAGAATGGCTTTAAAAGATAAATAATTTGAGAGGCTTCCAAAATTTTGATCCATGATTTTATAGCCATTACAGAAACACCTAAATCATTTCCTAGAGATTGATAATTCAAAACTTGCGAACAACGCGCCGCTAAAAGGAAAATAAAATCGCGAAAAAATGTTATCTTTTCCAAGTGATAATGCAGTTGAACATCTTTCTCAATATATGTGGAAAGATACGAACTAAACCAATGATCTGGATTAATATCCCGTATTGCTACCAATTCAGGATAAGAACCGACAAGCCCTCTGAAATGATAATTCCGAGTTGATTTTGCGCCTTCTGTAATTGACATAGGCATAAGTTGAAATAAGACTGCTCTGCCAGCTAACGTTTCCTGCAGCCCTTTCATTAATGTAAATTGCTGTGAACCTGTAATTAAAAACTGTCCTCTTTTCTGACTTTGATCAACACGCATTTTAATAAAGGACAAAAGTTGAGGAGCATACTGTATCTCATCTAAAATCAGAGGGCTTTTATATTCTTGGAAAAAAAGCTCGGGATCATCCTGCGCGAGTTTTAAATCGCGAGGATTGTCAAGCGAAACATACTGGTGTGTTTTACCAAAAAGATGCTGCAACAGAGTTGATTTACCTGTCTGACGGGCACCTGTTAACACCACAACCCTAAACTGCCTGGCTGCTTTAACAATCACGGGTTCAATCTTTCTTGGATAATATTTCATATTAAAAGTATACAATACATATTTAATTTGTCAAATTAAATATGTATTTAGAATCCATTATCCCTTCCAATAATTCTCCGACAAGATATAATGAGCCAGTAACACAAATCAAGTCATTTCTATTTGCTTTTTGAAATGCATATTTCAATGATGAAGATATGCCTTTTTTTACAATAATACTACTGCTAAATTCTTGCGCTTCTTGAGCTAAAATCTCAGGGCTCAATGCCCGATCAGTGCTTGTAATATTAGTGAAGATTACAACTGAGGTTTTTGGCAAGAGTATTCCCAAGATACCCTTATAATTCTTATCATTTAATATTCCAATTATGAATATTAATCTATCATACTCTATTTCAGAAATGGTCTTTTTTAGAAGCTTTGCACTGCTGGGATTATGCGCTCCGTCACAAACCAGTAGAGGATTTTCCCTTAACACCTGAAATCTGCCATGCCAGATTGTGCTGCTAAGACCTGTTTTAATAGCCTTTTCAGTAACCCTAAAGTCAAACAGGCGAAGGTTCTCTGCTACTGCAACAGATGTAACAGCATTAGTTACTTGATGCTCTCCAAGTAGACTGATCTCCAAATTATTATATGAACATTTATCTCCTTTAATCCAGAATTTTTGCTTATTAATATTAGAACTTGTTCTTCGCCATTTGTACTCAGAGTTTACCTCAACTAATCTTGCTTTTTTCTCTTTTACCATGTTGCTAATTATATCCAGCACCTTCTGTTTTCTGCTGCTGCTTATTACCACATTGTTTTTTTTTATTATGCATGCTTTTTCATAAGCTATATCTGTAACTCTCTTACCAAGCACACCTGTATGTTCAAGCTCAACATTAGTTATTACTGAAATAATTGAATTACACACATTTGTCGCGTCTAACCTCCCGCCCATGCCAGTCTCACATATCAAAACATCTATGTTCTCATCAGCAAAATACTTAAAGGCTAAAGCAGTAATAATCTCAAAATAAGTTGGATGATTCATGCCGAAAGTATTCCTCATATGCCTGACAGCTCCCTTTATATCAGAAACGATTGATATTACCCTTGTCTTGGGAATAAACTTTTCCACGATTTTAGATTCTTGCCTCATGGACTGTGTTTTTATAGCTATTCTTTCTCTGAAATCAATAAGGTGGGGAGATGTATAAACTCCAACTTTATACCCTGATAAAGCCGCTATTGAACCTGTGAATGCAGCAACTGAACCTTTGCCATTAGTTCCTGCAATATGCACTGCTTTGAACCTATTATGTGGATTGCCAAGTAAATCAAGTAAAGTTTTTATGTTATTTAATCCGAACTTTATACCAAAGTATTGAAGACTATTCAGGTATTTTAATGTATTGACATAGGACATTTACTTCCTGCAAGAATCAAAATGCCCAACAAGATCTACAAGTTTTTGCTTTAATTCGCTACGATCAACGATCATATCAATCATACCGTGTTCAAGAAGGAACTCTGCTCTTTGAAAACCCTCTGGAAGCTTTTGATGAATTGTCTGTTCTATTACTCTAGGACCAGCAAATGTTATTAAAGCACGCGGCTCAGCAATTATCACGTCTGCCTGAAATGCAAAACTTGCTGAAACTCCTCCTCCTGTAGGATCAGTTATTACTGAGACGAATGGAATTTTTTTATCACTTAAGCGAGATACAGCTGCGCTTGTCTTTGCCATCTGCATAAGAGAAAATATTCC
Organism: bacterium; assembly: GCA_030631525.1. Classification (GTDB taxonomy): domain Bacteria; phylum JAHJDO01; class JAHJDO01; order JAHJDO01; family JAHJDO01; genus JAHJDO01. The sequence continues at coordinate 244 of DAOVKY010000145.1, read as the reverse complement.
TTCATACATTCTTGCACCGCCTCCTGAGCCTGATACACTTATAAAGGGAATTTTTTTATCTATTGCGAGTTCTACAGCCCTTGTAACCTTTTCTCCAACAACAGAACCCATACTTCCCATAATAAATCTATAATCTGTAAGCGCAATGGATACATGGAAATCACCAATATCTCCTTCTCCGTATACAGCATCTTCTTTTAAACCTGTTTTCTTCTGCTCTTGCGCTATCTTATCTTTATAATTT
>DAOVKY010000168.1 GCA_030631525.1 bacterium | reverse complement strand
GTGATTTTGCCGAATGAGATTGTGGAAGGGCAGGCTCTTGGAATAGATCCTGACGGCGCATTGATCATCAGATTAGATTCAGGTATATCCAGACGCATTACAGAAGGAACAATTGAGTATGCTTATTGCAATTGATGTAGGGAACACAAGTATTAGCACAGGCATATTTGCCAATGATATGTTGATATCTAAAATCAGTATAAAAACAAAAATAAAGCAGGATATTGAATATTATTTCAAAAAGCTAAATAATTTTCTAATTGAATCAAATCTTAAGAAAGATGAAATAACAGGTTTTATAGTATCTTCTGTTGTACCGGACATAACGAAATTATTCGCAAGACTTTCTAAAGAACACTTTAACATCGTTCCGCTAATAGTTGACTATAAGACAAAAACTGGTTTAAAGATAACATACGCTACGCCTTCTCAGGTTGGGAGTGATAGAATAGTCAATGCTGTAGCCGCATATAATCTGTATGGAGCGCCTGCGATAGTTGTTGATTGCGGAACAGCCACTACATTTGATCTGGTATCTAAAGAACGTGAATACTTAGGTGGAGTAATATGTCCGGGCATAGGAATGTCTCTGAATGCGCTTTACAGAGATACTGCCTTACTGCCAAAGGTAGAGCTTAAGAAACCCAAATCAATTATTGGAAAGAACACTACTCAGAGCATACAAATAGGAATTGTGTACGGATTTAGCTCAATGATAGACGGCATAGTAGAAAGATTAAAGAAAGAATTTCCTCCGAAAGCTTTCGGAGCGCCAAAAGTTATCGCTACAGGCGGCTGGTCGTCGTTGATAAGTCAATATTCGAAAAGCATACAAAAAATAGACCAGGACCTTACATTACAAGGACTTAGGTTGATTTTTAATATGGGGATGTCTAAAAATGCAGGCGGTTTTTATGCCTTGACAGCCGTAAAAAGCTAAGGTATATTCATTTCAGCAAGTAGACAAAAAGGGGCACTTAGTAAAATGAACTTTAAGGACTTATACAAGACGTTGGAAAGGTATAAGTATTATATTTTTTCTTATGAAGATGTCTTGTCATTTTATCAAAATGAAAAAAAAGATAATCTTAAAAAAATGATTTTTAGATGGAAAAAGAAAGAGTGGATTTATCCTCTAAAAAGGGGATTATACGAACTTACATACCCTAAAGACTTTAATATTCCTGATATGTATGTTGCTAATAAACTCTACAGCCCATCTTATGTGTCATTAGAAACCGCCTTGTCCAATTATAGTATTATTCCAGAGGTTTCAATGGCAGTAACTTGTATTACTACGAAGCCAACACGAACCTTTAAGAATAAACACGGTCTTTTTATGTACCGAACAATCAAACCGGATAGGTTCACAGGATATTATGTGGAAAAACACGGCGTTTTTGATATTCTTATTGCTGAACCTGAAAAAGCGCTTATTGATTATTTATATTTCTACGGTAAAAAATCAAACCTCAAAGACGAAAGATTAGACAAAGATGTGATTTCTCAGCTTAGTAAGAAAAAATTAAATAAGTACGCAAAATTGTATGGGCTAAATTTAAAGGAGTGGTATGCTTACTTATGACTCTCTCATAGAACAAGCAAAATCTAGAGAAATGCCTTCTACGAAAATTCGGGGAATTCTAAGAGAGTATCTTCAGATCCTCATTCTCAAGGAACTTTATAGAACTGAAGCAGGAAGGAAGCTTTATTTTACAGGAGGGACCTATTTAAGATTAGTTCACAGCACCAAAAGATTCTCAGAGGATCTTGATTTTAACACCAATAAAATAACAAAGGAAGAATTTGAGAATCTTTTGAAAAATGTAAAAAAAGAACTCAAAAGAACAGGATTGGAAAGCCATATAGTATTTGCTCACTGGGGAAATGTGTATGTTTCAAAACTAATCTTTCCTGACGTAGAAAGAATGTATAACGTTGTATCAAAGTATTCCAAGAAAAAAGGCATAATGATAAAAGTGAAAACAAATAACTCTAAATGGAAGATAAAAAACGAAACTCAAATAATATCAGGTTTTGGCGAATTTTATCCCTGTATATGCACAGATAGAAGTGTTTTATTTGCAGATAAAATAGATGCGCTTACCAAAAAGAATAGAGGAAGACACCTGTATGATATTATGTTTATGCTTTCAAATAAATTCCCTATTAGTAAAAGCATCTTAAGAGCTCTGGGTATAAAAAAAGAGCCTTTAAAAGTTATATGAGATAAGGTTAAAAGTTTATCAAAAGAAGAATTAAAAAAGCAGGCTGAAATATTGAGACCTTTTCTTTTTGAGGAAAGTGAAGCGGATTTAATTACAAACGCTCACCATATAATTCCTTCACTGATAGAACAATGTAGAGCTTTTATCAAAGGGGAATAATGGAAATGCTTTAGAGAAAAAGGGATACGGCTAATTTGGAGAGAATATCTTGGTTCCCAACTTCAGCTTATTGTCTATACTGATAATTGCTATACTGTGATGGAATTTGGTGAGTTCATGAAACTACTTGGCAGACCAGCTAGCGAAAATACTTGACATGAATTTTTAGAATAGATTCAAGAACGGTGCTGTAAGTTCCCTGTTCTTTGTAATGGGAGTTGCTGCCAAATCTGTTGCTGGAGACCCTCTTTTAGATAAACATCACACTGATAATGGAGAATGCTTAAGATTTCTTATTTATGGAACAAAGGGGGCTATTGAGATAGATCTTTTTCGAAGGTATATTCGCCGTTTTGAGTTTACAGATACTCGTGATAGGCTCAAAAGCAAGATAGTTGAAACCATCAATTTCCCTAAACAGGAAGGTTGGAAAAATCAATGGGCTCATAATGTATATGGTCAAAGCATTCATATCTCCCAACTTGTGGCAGAAGGCAAAAACCCTGATACAACAGCGCTGGATTCCTTTGAAACCATGCGGCTTTGTTTTGCTGCTGAAACTTCAGAACAGGAGAAAAGAGTTATTAAGCTAGGGGAAATAGGGACACATCCAATTTTATAGGTTTAATTGTTTTGCCTTTCAGTAAAGCACGTCATTCCTGCAGATTTTTAGCAGGAATCTATGTTTTTAAACGGCTGGATTCTGTAT
>DAOVKY010000031.1 GCA_030631525.1 bacterium | reverse complement strand
GAAGGAAAAACATTAAGGGAGCTTCTTAATAAAAACCGTTTACTTGATAATCAGACCATTATAAATATTAGCATGGATATAACAAAAGGACTGGAATATATTCACTCTAAAGGAATTATTCATAAGGATATAAAGCCTAAGAATATTCTTATTGCAAATACTACAGCTAAAATAAGTGATTTTGGAATTGCTTCCCATGGGACAATTGCATATTCTCATAGACAGGGAGCTCCTAGCTATATGTCCCCGGAACAGGTCAAGGGAAGAGATATTGACCACAGGACCGATATATACAGCCTTGGAATTACAATGTATGAAATGGCAACTGGGCAAGTGCCATTTAAGGGATCTGGAGATCGGGAGATACTGACAAAGCACCTAAGTCTTAAGCCAAGACCCATAAAACAAATCAATAGCAAAATAAATCCAAATATTGAAAGCACCATTATGAAAATGCTTGAAAAATTACCTGCAAATAGGTATCAGACTGCAAGCATGCTGCGGCTTGACTTATTTGAAATCAATATGGAACTCTCCTAGTAGATGAACAGGAATTTTAGGATTTTCTGAGACTGGATGGTAGAATATTCAAAGACTCTCTGTATTTAGCAACTGTTCTGCGAGCAATATCTATACCTAAAGTGTTAAGTTTATCTGCAATTTTCTGATCACTGATTGGTTTATTGTGATTTTCATTCTCAATAAGATGATGTATCTTGGACTTTATATATGTTGATGAGGTAAAATTAGACACTCCACCACTAAAGAAATATTTGAGAGGCAAAAGCCCATGGGGAGTTTGAATATACTTATTTGAAATTGCTCTGCTTATAGTAGACTGATGCATTTCTAGGGCATCTGCTACTTCCTTTAATATCAGGGGCTTTAAATGAGACAATCCTTTTTCTAAAAATTCCTTTTGGTATTTAATAATATATTTTGTTACTTTAGATATTGTTGCCTGTCTTTGTTTTATACTTTTCAGAAGCCATATTGCTGATTTGAATTTTTCAAGCAGGAACTTCTTAGCTTTTTCTTCTCCACAGGATTGCGCTAGCTTTCTATATAATGGATTTATTCTAATCATCGGCAATTCTTCATTATTGATTATAATTATGTATTCGTCCTCCTTAGCTGCCTTTTTAAGAGTAACATCAGGCGTAATATATTTTATCTGAACAGAATTATACTGTCTTCCAGGTTTTGGTTCAAGAGAGCATATTAATCCAGCTTCTTTAATGATTTTATGTTCAGAGATATTAAGAGCCTTAGCAATAGATTTGTAGCTTTTCTTGCCTATATCTCCTAAATGATACTTAACCATTTTCTGATTATAGGCATTTCCCTTGCCCATGGACTTTATCTGAATGAGCAAACATTCATCAATTGTCCTTGCCCCAACTCCAGCAGGGTCAAATTGCTGTATTATTCGCAAAATCTTCTCAATGCTCTTTGAAGGTACATTTGCAATAGATGCTAGCTCATTCACTGAACTTTGCAGATACCCATCGTCATTTATTTCATTAATAATTATCTCTCCAATTTTATAATCATCACCTGATAATTTAACAAGATGCAGCTGCTTAAATAGATGTTCTCTCAAGCCTGAACTATTAGTAATTAAAGTTTCTGCATAGTCCCTTTTCTCCTGCTTTTCTCTTGTATCTTCCTTCTCATGTGCCTGACTGTAATATTCCTGCCAGTCCCGCTCAAGTTTGGCGAATTGCTCCAGTTCCTCTTTTATATTCGCATCAAGATTTTCTTCAATACTACTATCTTCTGCATTAACAGTATCTGTTTCTTTCTTTAGCTCAAGCATGGGATTTTCTACTAGTTCCTGTTCTATTGTTTCTTTTAATTCCAGAAGAGGCATTTGGAGCATATGTATAGACTGCTGCATCTCTGGAGTCATTACTAACTTTTGCGTTTGTTTTAAAAATAATTCCTGTTTTAACATTTTTCAATGTTACTACGGGGCTGGAAGAGTGTAAAGATAAAACTAGTTCGCGGGAATTATTGACTTTTATATTTACAAAGGAATGATATAATATTTTTTGTATTATTAAGATGCCGAAGTGGTGAAATTGGCAGACACGCATGGTTCAGGACCATGTGGAGGAAACTCCTTGGGGGTTCAAATCCCCCCTTCGGCACTTTTCGTTTTCTACTCCCCCTAATTCGCTTGTTGACAAGTAAATAGAGAGGGTGAAGCATTTCCATCTATAGCTTGCTTACAAAAATTATCAGGTTTATCAAGACTATCTGTAGTATCTGCTATAAAAGAATTAATATTTTAGAAAAAGCAAAGAGCGGAAAGAGAAACTTAAACAAAACGATGTTGTTAATGAATCATGAATGTTTCATTTTCGTAATTCTAACCAATATTCTTGTAAAAATGAAAAAGCTTCCCACATTGTCTTTTTCGTAACACCGCAATCTTCTGCCATTTGCGCGTAGCTATCTTCCACTATCTCAGGAGGTATTTCTAACTCTTGAGGTATATCATGTGTGTTGCGCCGTTTAAATGTTGCCTCTATTGCTGACATTACCAATCCTTTATCAGGAAGACCATGTTCAATAAGCAAAACTAGATCAACCAAATCCCTTATGCGTGAAAAAGTTCGTTTTTCACGAGGATATGAATACGCGTGTATCTTTTCCGCGAAATGCTGTTCAACCGGCAACATAGCAACACATGTCGGTTCTATTCCTGCAAACCCCAAAATATCATTACCCTTTTTCCATTCGGCCTCAAAAATAACCGCATCTCCTATGCCAACATCAATATGAAATTTTGCAAAAATTCGATTAGCAACTCTCGCCTCAACCGGATAGCGCCATCCACCATATACTGCCTGATCAAACTCTCTCATAGGAACACCAATATAAAACTGGAACCAATCTGACATATCTTTCTTTGCTTCCGCCTGAAGCAACTCGCGAATAGTATTTTCATCTGGGTCATTCATATGAGATATTGAAAAATCAATATCTTTAGTCGTCCGTGCAACGCTATGAAACCGAAATTCCAAGGCATAACCACCTTTTAACAACCATTGTTGATTTGGTCTATTTGGTTCAAATAATCGCGCGAGGAAACGATCAAATGTAACCCGTCTTCGCAAGCGATCTAAAGGAGATGTTTTTGAGTCTATCTTCAAGAGCCCGCCTAAACGCGATCGCGTTTTTATGCTTTTTGAAATCAGCTGCCATCATGCTTTCCCTGTCGACTTTTCATCTTTTTCAAAATCGTCATTATTTTTTTTCTTGCCTTCTCTGACATTTCAGCGCTCACAATATCAATAATCTGAATCGTCCCTTTATCGCAAGCCTCTTGAATAGCCTGTCCAAGATAATCAATGCTCAGATTAGCTTCGGCAGAATCAAGAATTGTACGAAGAGGATTCGTAACAAAAAACCCTTCTCTTTGCTCCTTTTCGTCAATCGACACTCTCCCCCTGCGGATAACACATCCTTTAGGTGTTTTTTTTCTAAATCCAGGAGGAATTGTAAGATGAATTTTTGATGGCATAACATCACTGAGGTTATGAATGCAAAGTGCTGACTCATGTGAAATAACAGCTTGCGGCTCACTATTGCGATCTCTACTCCATAGAGACCATCTAACATAATCTTCATCAGGTAAATTTGGGAATTGTGCAAGTCGGAAAATGCCCCGATCAATTACAAGCCAATCTCCGCTTTGCTTATAATGGGTATGCATACGATAGGAAAATCCCGCGCAAACTGCCTGTTTTGCAGTAAAATAGCCCTGCTGAAAGGAAGCTACTTCAAATAGTTTCTGTTTTTTTATATTTTTCATAGTGTATAATCCTTACATTGTATGTAATATATACACTCCTAAGAGGTTTTGTCAAGCATTTTTATTACATTATATGTAATGTTTGTACGCCAGAATACGAAAGACAGCAAAACTGCCTAATTAGTTAAATATCCTTGATAGTACCTGAACTCAGACTTTAGAGGTATCTCAAAGATATATTTAATATTTCCTATAAAAGTGGTATACGTAATCTTCGAAAAACCTGTTTAAAAGTTCTTTTTTGTGAGCTTTAGGCACTTAAACTACGTTGAATAGCAATAAGTTGAAGCAAGCGGTGTCAAATTTTACTTACAAATTCGGACTATACCTCAATTTTGTACGTTAATCTTCCCTTTTTACTCTTATCCTCAGTCCACTTTAATACTGTTTTTTCATTAAATCTTACACATTTGCCCAGCTTTAAATATGGGATAAAACCGCTATGCACCCAAAAATAGACTGTTGAAGGTGCTACTTGTAAAACTTCAGCTAATTGTTTAGTGGTTAATAGCCTTTCCATATTTAAGCTAATATCTTTTTTATAAAAATTTTCTGTGCCATTTTTTCGGCAATTTTTATTTCTTCGTAGTTTTTGTTAATTTGATCTTTTTAAACATGCTTTTATTCGCCTTTCATCTATATAACAGATAAACTTTTGATTTTAGACAAATTATTTTCATTTTTTTAAAAATAATATTTAGAATAACTATTTTGAAGGCAAAAATTATTCAATATTACATAATTAATATAATTCATCACACCTAAAAAGCCCCCAATGGGGGTTTGGGGGTTGAAAAAAAGAGATAAAATAATAGTAGTATTGTGGTAACTGTGGGCAACCTGCAAGGTTGTCCAAGTGATGTGGATAACTCGGAGAGTTATCCACAGAATGTCAGTTTCCATAATTATTAGCGCTGTTGTGATTTAAACTCTGCTCAAAAAAGGAGGATTTAAATCATGATACAACTTCACAAAAGATTTACAGACAAACAAGTCAAAGAGCTTATTGAACGTTATCTAAAAGGGGAAATCAAAAGAAGCTATCTCCAGGAAATTCTGGATATCAAAAGAAGGCGCTTTTGTGCATTGGTTAAGCAATACCGCGAGAATTCTGATAGCTTTTCCATTCAGTACAATAGGAAGAAAAGCTCCAGAGCTATTGACCCTGCAATCGAAAAGAATATCCTTAAAGAATTAAACATAAGGCTCATGATCGAGAAGTCTTAACCAATTACGCAGGAGAACTTATCCAGCATGATTCCTCTTACCACAAATGGTCGCCTTATGCTCAAGAAAAGTGGTATTTAATCAGATGCTGGCATGACAATAGACTTGTTGGTGTTCAAACAGCTAAAAATGAAGACCTGAATATTGTGCACTTTTGAATTTTAGCTAACAGCATAAAAAATGTTCTTTCCCGTCATTGAGAACGCTTGCCCGCCTCCAGCAGTCTTTTCCCCTGATATTACTACAAACCCGCCATTGCCAAAACCATCTTGCGGATTTTCAATTGAATTTATCTTATCTGGAAGTTCAAATATTGTTTGATAATAAGAGAATCTTTTAAATCCTGCCTCTTTAAGCAAATCTGTTACTTCCTTGACACTGAAAAAATTCGCCTGTTTGTAAAATATGCTTTCTTTTCTCTGATAAGATTTACCTAAAAAGCTGTTTTTATCTACTATGCCGATTGCAATCTTTCCGTTTTTCTTTAAAACCCTGTAAGATTGCGCTAAAACTTCTTGCGGGTCGTTGACAAAACATAACGTAATTATAATAGCAACGTAGTCAAAAAACGAATCTTTATAAGGCAATTCCTCTCCCATGCCCAATTTCACATTTATTCCTCTTTTTGAGGCAATTGCAAGCATCTTTCCAGAAGGGTCAATTCCATATTCAATCCCTAATGGATGTGCAAATCTTCCAGTGCCTACACCGATTTCTAACCCTTTACCTTTATTGGGTAAAACTTTCTTAATAGCTTCAAGCTCTGACAAATAGGCAAATTTATGCTTATCATACCATGCATCGTATTTCTTATAATATCTGTCAAAAATACTATTCACTCCCAAACCATCCATCATAAAATCTCTTCAAGTGCTCATAAAATTCCTTATCTGCTGTCCCTTTTTCTACATCCTCTTCTTTAAAAGAATATTCATACCCTGCGCAATAGCTCATCAGAATATCATTGGCATGAGTTATCTTCTTAAACATCTCCTCGCACCCTTTCTTCTCTTCATCCTTGCATTTGTCAGGATGATGTTTAAAAGCGAGTTTCCTATACGCATTTCTTATCTCTTTCAATGTTGCTGTTTCTTCTATGCCTAACAGCTTTCGTGCGTTATCAATCTCTTTAAAATTTGCCATTTTTAATCTGTCCAGAATGACGTGTTCCTGTTAGAAAATCAACAATTTTATTTGTTATTTTTTTCATAATCCTAGCAGTTTCCATATCCTTCATAAAATTGATAAACGGCTTGCCTGAATCTCCTGATGCTACTATTCCCGGTTCTATAGGAATTCTTCCCAGAAATGGTACTCTTAACTCTTTTGCAGACTTCTCTCCTCCACCTGATTTAAATAGATCTATCTTTTTCTTGCAATACGGACAAACAAAGCCGCTCATATTCTCAATTATTCCAATAACCTTCATCTTTAATGTCTGCGCAAATAAAACAGTTTTACGGGAATCCAAAATTGCCACATCCTGCGGTGTAGTAACAATTACAGCGCCGCCTATATCAGGTATGAGCTGGCAAACACTTAAAGGTTCATCTCCTGTTCCTGGAGGAGAATCTATTATAAGATAATCAAGTTCACCCCAGTTTACATCACTCAGAAATTGTTTAATTGTGATCATCTTAAGCGGTCCCCGCCAAATAATAGGTTTATCAGGACTGTCAATCATAAATGCTATGCTCACTGCTTTAAGATTGTGTAAAACCTCTATGGGGTCTATTCCTCCTGATGAAGAGCCAACTAGTTTTGCGTCTTCAACGCCCAGCATCTTCGCTATATTCGGTCCATGAATATCCACATCTAATATTCCAACCTTATGTCCATTTATTGCTAAACCATAAGCAAGGTTAACTGCTACTGTGGTTTTCCCAACTCCACCTTTCCCGCTAATAACAATTAACTTATGCTTTATCCTGTTCATATTGTCATTTAGTCTCTTTTCCTGCTGTATTTCCTGAGTTGTTTTTTCTCTCATGGCTATACTCTCTATATTTTCTTAAGAAATTTTCTTCAGAACTATATCCCCCAGATTAAAACCAGTATGGTTTGCAATCACCGGACATTTTACTTTGAATAGAAAAAATATCGGTCTGTTTTCATCTGCCAATGTCTCAAAATTCCCCTGACCTTTGCTAATAACCAGTTCTGCATTCTCATAAAGTTTAAGAAAGTCTTTTGAACAAAGATCCAAAATAGTACCTGGAGCATCACAGCCGCTTGATATGACATCTACTATTTTATCTAAGCCACAGCTTATAGCATCCTCCAGCAAAGCATCATTAATAACCGGCTTATCTCTTACCACATAAACAATATCAATATCGGGAAAAGATTTAT
>DAOVKY010000201.1 GCA_030631525.1 bacterium | reverse complement strand
GGAGGATGCTGTAGACTGCGATCTGGTTATGCCTATTCCTGATTCAGGGAATTATGCTGAAGTGGGATTTGCGGAGGAATCTAATATCCCTCATGAAATAGGTATGATAAGAAACCATTATATTGGAAGAACTTTTATTCAGCCTTCACAGTTCATCAGAGATTTTAAAGTAAAAATAAAACTTAATCCTATAAGAGATGTTATTAAGGGAAAGCGTATAGTTGTTATAGAGGATTCCATTGTTAGAGGCACAACAAGTAAAATCAGGGTAAAGACATTGAGAGAGGCAGGAGCAAAAGAAGTCCATATGCGTGTCAGCTGTCCTCCGATAAGATTTCCCTGTTTTTATGGAATTGACTTTCCAACCAAAAGAGAATTGATTGCCTCAAGCCACAGTGTTGAGTGGACAAGAGATTTTCTTGGATTAGACAGCTTAAAATATTTAAGCCTTGAAGGCATGCTTAAGTCAATGTTATTACCTAAAGAAAAATTTTGCACAGCCTGTTTTAATGGAATATATCCTGTTAAACCTGCCAAAAAATTATCTAAAAGCATATTAGAGGAGAGAAGCTAGATGACTAAATATATTTTTGTAACAGGCGGTGTTATATCAAGCCTTGGGAAAGGAATCGCAGCTGCAGCAATAGGGAAGCTTCTTGAGGCAAGAGGATTAACCATCTCCATGATAAAATGCGACCCATATATAAATGTAGACCCAGGCACAATGAATCCATATCAGCACGGTGAAGTCTATGTAACAGAAGATGGCGCAGAAACCGATCTGGATCTTGGGCACTATGAAAGATTTACCAATGCTGTAATGAGCGCAGAAAATAACATTACAACAGGGAAAATATACTACTCTGTTATTTCCAAGGAAAGAAAGGGTTCTTACCTTGGAAAAACCATTCAGGTTATTCCTCACATTACGGATGAGATAAAAGAATGTATCAAAAAAGTGGCGAAAAACAAAAAGCTTGATGTTGTGATAGTTGAAATAGGAGGAACTGTTGGTGATATTGAAAGCCTTCCTTTTCTTGAAGCAATAAGACAATTTACTTTTGAGAAAGGCCGTAACAATGCAATAAATATTCATGTAACATTAGTTCCGTATATAAAAAGCGCAGATGAAATTAAAACAAAGCCTACACAACACAGTGTAGGAAAGCTGAGAGAAATTGGTATTATTCCTGATATTCTACTATGCAGGTCGGAGTTTCCTCTCGCAAAGGATATAAAGGCTAAGATTGCTCTTTTCTGCAATGTGGAAGAAAAAGCAGTTATTCAGGCATTAGATGTTCAAAGCATATACGAAGTTCCAATAGTTTTTAAACATGAGAATCTGGATAAGCTTATTATTGACAAACTTAAGTTAAAATGCGCTAAGGGAGACTTAGCGCATTGGAAAAAACAAGTTGTAGATAAGATAAAAAATCCAAAAAGAACTGTTGAAATCGCTGTTGTAGGGAAATATATAGAACTGCAGGATGCTTATAAATCAATATACGAAGCATTACTTCATGGAGGAATTGCTAATAATGTTAGACTGAATATAAAAAAAGTAGATTCAGAATACATTTCTAAGCACTGTGCAGAAAAATATTTAAAAGGGGTAGAGGGAGTGCTTGTACCCGGAGGATTTGGCAGAAGAGGGATTGAAGGTAAAATTCAGGCAGTTCAATATGCAAGGGAAAACAAAATTCCTTTTTTAGGCATATGTCTTGGAATGCAGATAGCAGTGATTGAGTTTGCCAGGAATGTTTGCGGTTTGAAAGGAGTAAACTCTACAGAATTCGATAAGAATACACCTCATCCTGTAATCTCTCTTTTAGAAGAACAAAAGAAGATAAAGCTTAAAGGCGGGACAATGCGTCTGGGCAAATACTTATGTAAGCTAAAAAAAGACACACAAAGCATTAAAGCCTACAAAAAAGAAGATATTTCCGAACGACATAGACACAGATATGAATTTAACAATAAGTACATGGGAATGATGGAGAAAAACGGCCTTGTAATTGCAGGAGTTCACCCTGAAGGCAATCTTGTAGAACTAATTGAGATAACTAAACATCCATGGTTTGTAGGATGTCAATTTCATCCGGAATTTAAATCAAAACCTGATAAAGCCCATCCACTTTTCAGAGAATTTGTAAAAGCCTGCCAAGTATAATAGAATAGGAACAAAAGAAATTTGAGCAGAAAGGAAAAGATATGCTAGAAGCAAAGGTATATGTAAGTCTAAAGAAAACAGTGGTTGATCCGCAGGGTTTGGCTGTAAAGAATGCCTTAAAGTCGCTTAATTACGAGCAGGAGGTAGAAGAGGTTAGGGTTGGCAAACTAATAGATATTAAATTGAATATATCTGATAGAAAAAAAGCAGAGCAAATAATTGACAAGATGTGCAAGAAACTTCTTTCTAACCCCATTATTGAAGAGTATAGCTTTGATTTAGAAGAAGTAGAATAATAAAAGGAATAAAATCCATGAGATTCGGAGTTGTTGTATTTCCAGGTTCTAACTGTGATCACGACTGTTTTTATGTCCTTAGTAATGTACTAAAGCAAGATGTTAAGTATATCTGGCATAAAGACACAGGAGTAGGGCATGTAGATTGTATTGTTCTGCCCGGAGGAT
>DAOVKY010000211.1 GCA_030631525.1 bacterium | reverse complement strand
TTTGCTATAAGCTACAACTACTATGAGGTCGGGATTAAGCCCCTGAAGATATTTTATTAGTGTATTTGTTATGCTTTCTGGCTGCAAAATCTTAATATTGTGCTTTTGGGCATATAATTTTACAGGAGGAGCTATCACTCCTCTTCGTCTGCCTTTTGGCCTGTCAGGCTGTGTGACAACACATATCACACTATGCTTGGCTTGTATAAGAGCTTTGAGACTGGGCAGGGCAAAATCAGGTGTTCCCATAAAAACAAGTTTTGTCATTCTTTACCAGCCGTGATAGATTTTTTATCAGATGAAGCAATATTCTCCAGCTTATTTGTAAATTTTTCCAGCCTTCGTTCTGCAGATTCATAGGAAGATTTTGAGTGAACCAGATGAGTGCCTATCTTTGAAAATTCCTCATAAAACCTTGCCAGATCACCGTGCAGCCGAGCGAGATTGCTTATTATAGTTTGCGCGCTTTTTTCTATCCTCATGCCTCTTAATCCCAGCAGAATTGCCTGCAAATATGCATAGAAGCTGTTTGGAGACACAGGAATTACTTTTTTGCGCAAAGCGTAACTGCAAATACTTTTTTCTTCTCCCAGGTTATCATCCTTTATTATAGTTTCATAATATACATTCTCTGCAGGAATATACATAAAAGCAAAATCAAATGTGCCCTCGTCAGGCAGTATGTATTTTGATGCAATGCTGTCAATATGCTTTTTAATATCAGTTATAAATGCCTTTCTTACTTGTGATTTCTCCATATCATCTTCTGCGCTAATTAGTTTCTTAAAATTTTCCAAAGGGAATTTTGCGTCAATCGGCACCATTTGATGAGCTAATTTAATAACAGCATCAACTCGCTGCCCATCCTTGAAAGTATACTGAAGTTCATAGTGCTCCGGGGACATAATTTGAGAGAGAAGATCTCCTAACAAGAACTCGCCAAGGCCTCCTCTTAACTTTGGCGCTCTGAGTATTTCCTGCAAAGAGGATATATCTTTTCCAATATCATATATCCTTTTATTTGCTTCTGCCAATTGCGTAAGCCGATTCTGCACGTCTCCAACTACCTTGGTTGTGCCTTCCAATTTGTCAGAAAAGCTCTTATTGGCTGTTTCAAGCATTTTTATGTTATTCTGCAGCTGTGTATTTATCTGGCCAACTATCAGGGACATCTGCTGGTTGAGAACCTGACTATTATCTGATAGGCTTTTGCTAACTTGTTCTCTCAAATTATTTATCTCCTGGTGTATAAGCGGATCAGACGCCTGCTTTCTATCTTTAAATAAAAGAGCTAATATCAGAAGAAATAAAAAAGCAAATATAACTATAATATAAATATTCATTTTTTTAGTATTAAGTCATAAGGATTAAGAATTAAGTAAAAAAAGCATCGTGCATTAAACTTAATCCTTAGAGCGAAGCGTCTTAATCCTTAATCCTGTTTCGCTTCGTGCAAGTTATCATTTAATACAGGCAAACTCAAGAGAATTTTGGCCTGCAGAGCTTGAGATTCTCTATTGACAAAAGTTTTTTAATATATAGAATTACCTACAAACATAAGGAGGAAATTTTACACATGCAGAGACATAAGTCAGCTCTTAAGAGAGTAAGAACTAATAAAAAAAGATACAAAAAAAATAGGGCAACAAAGACAAATGTTAAAGTTGCTATAAAGGATATTGGTAAACTCATAGATAAGAAAGCAAGCGCATCAGACCTGCAAAAATCAATAAGTAAATCCATTTCTTTGATAGACAAAGCTACAACTAAGGGGATTATTAAGAAGAATACTGCTCGCAGAAAAAAATCTCTGCTAATGCGAAAAGTAAATGAATATATATCTGTTCAATCTGCAAATATTAAAGATACCAAGCCAAACAAAGAAGAAACTGCACCAAAGAAAAATGAAGAAATAGAGAAAACAAGTTCTACCAAAAGTTAATAACTTCACTTACAATATTTCTTGCCAGATTTTCAATAGCTTCATCCGTAGCTGCTTTCTCCGACATTGCTAATCTACCGGAAGTATAATAAGCAATACTACCATCAATCGTTTGAGTCCAGATAATCTCATCTTTCTTAAGATTTCTAAATACAACCTGTGTAGTTACTACCACTCGATATTGTTCTACATCATTATTCTTATCATATCCAAGCGGCTCTGTCTTGTATCTTATTACTTTCCCTTCAAGTATAGTGTCTGCTTCTTCATGCTTTAGGAGCCTAAGATTTCCATCCAGAATAAGTTCGTTTATGACAGCATCTGTTACAGTTACATGAACATTATGCTCATAGGTCTGATTTTTAAACATTGGGACATATATAGAGCTTATTCCAGCACTTTTTACTGTGCTGGTAGTATATCCACACCCTGCCAGGACAATAGGAATTAAAAATACAATTAAAATTTTATAAGCATCCCAATCTAGACGTTGTTTATTCATTTTTTTATTTCCCTAAAACCTGACTGCTGAGCTTTGCTCTTCAGCTCTTTCTCTTCTCTCCTCTGTGTATAGGCTTCTGAATCTGACCTTGCCGCTTCTGTATGCAGATAAGTTAAATGATATAAAGAAACTGGTTTCATCCGG
>DAOVKY010000167.1 GCA_030631525.1 bacterium | reverse complement strand
TTTGTCTACAGACTCCTTAGTCTTTATTAAATTTTGTTTTATTGAATCAGTATATTTATTTATTAACTCTGTAATGTCACGGAATTCATCTGTTTTCCGCAGATGAATTTCTTTGCTGAAATCTTTTCCAATCAACTTCCTCATATGTCTTTTCATTTTGGCAATAGGGCCCACTACTCTGTGTGATAGAAAAACAGAAGCCAAAACTACTATAGGAACAAGTAATATCAGTTGCATTGCCAATTTTATTCTCACTACATTTAATATGCTTACTAACCTTGCTTGAGGATATACCTGTGCTAGTTTTTCTCCTAACTGTGTCCAGAGTGTATGATATACTGTATATCCACATACTGCGCTTATAATGAACATAAATACTAACGTTACCACTGCGTACTTCATCTGAAATTTCTTGTCTACTAAATAATGCCATCTGAATTTTTTCTCTTCTTTCATTAGCTTGTCTCCTTTTTGGTTTTAAGCTTTATTGCATTGGTTTAATTTCTCTTCTTATCGACTGTTATAGTAAACTCAACATTTTTTTTCTTTTTCAGCGTTTTTATTATAGCTGACATACTCATGCCTTTCAGAGATTTCTTATCTATCGCTGTTATTATATCTCCTGCTTTTAGCCCTGCTATACCAGCCGCGCTGCCTTCTGTCACATCGGTTATTTTTATTCCATCAGAAACTAATTCTATTTTTATTCCCAAACCTTTTCTCTTTGTGCCGGGAATTATTAACATGCTTATTGATATGTCTTTTTCTAAATATCCTTTTTGTTTCTTTTTTATTTGTAACGTTTTTGTGCGAACAGAAACTTTGGTTTTTTCAACAGGTATCCTATTTAGGACAATATTTCTTCTTATTACCAGACTTAGTTGCCCTGCAGATCGCTGCTTCAGATTTTTTATTACCTGCTTCATGTTCATATATCTTGTGCTTTTTCCATTTATCGCCGATATCATATCTCTGGATCTCAGTCCTACTCTCTCCGCCAGACTATTCTTCACTGCTTCCGTTATAGTTAATCCTGTCTGTTTTATTTCTATCCTTATTCCCAACCTCCCGGATTCGGCTGTCATTACATGCCTTTCAATTGTAAGCCTTACTTCAACCGTGAGCTTTACTTCCCCTGTTCCAGAGCCTATTAAATACTCGCGTACCTTTGGTAAAGACATATGTTTTACCAACTGATTGTATATGGATATTAATTTATCACCTGTCTGAATTCCTTCTTTTGATGCTGGACTGTCAGGATAGATATGCATCTTATATGCACTGTCTATTTCTATTCCAAGCATCTTTCTTAATGTAGCTTCCGACTCTTCTCTTATTTTTCTTAATAATTCTTCTTTCTTTTGCCTCTCTATTGCCTGTGCTCTTTTTCTATCTTCTAATTTTAATAACGCATCCTTTGCTTCTTGAAAACTGGGGTTTGCCTTCACTGCTCTCTTATATAATTGCAATGCTTTATCAAATTGTTTCTTCTCTAGGTATTTATCTCCCAGTTGCAAGTAATTCCGTTCAGGTTCATCAAATTTAATCCGTGATATTCTGTTTCTATATATCCCTATTTCTCCGCCAGGAACACTGATAATTACTCTATCTTCATATTGTTCTGTTACTATGCCTTTGATGGTGTCTCCGTGTATTAGAAATATCGTGTCCGCAAATAGGCTTAGACTATTTATTGCGAATGTTATCACTAATGTAAATGTAGTAGATAAGAGCATTTTCGTGATTTTTTTAAATTTATTCATATAATCCCCTATTAACATTCTGCCAGATTACTTCCAGCTTAGTAGCTCTGAGAAGAATAGAATACGAACTTTTTATAAAATCATATTCCACTTTTGTCTCACTAGAGCTATGAAAAAGCAATGCTATCAGTTAGTATATCTTATTGAAAATATGGAAGTAAAGAGATATTTTGCAAAGCAAGGATTTTTAGGCGGTTGGAGCTTTGGGTAACTTATTATTTTAGAGGAGTTCAACCCAACTGATAATCTCTGTACTCGACTTTCCCTTAATTTCCGGAATAGTGATAACCTTTCCACCGCGTGATGTTACAGTGTCTCTGCCAATAATCTGATCTATTTTATAATCTCCTCCCTTTACCAGAATATCAGGGAGAAGTGCTGAGATGGTTTTTTCTGGGTCCAGTTCATTAAAAATTACAACATAATCAACAAATTCAAAAGCAGAGAGTGTTTCTGCACGTTCATCCTGCGGGAATAGAGGCCTCTTATTACCCTTTAAGAGCTTTACGGAGCTGTCGCTGTTTATAGCAACTATAAGCATATCACAAAGCTTTTTTGCAGCTCTTAAATATTTTACGTGTCCAACATGTATGAGATCAAAACAGCCATTCGTAAAACCTATCTTTTTCCCTTGTTTTTTAAAAGAGTCTACGATTCCCTTTAACTCGGAAAGAGATTTGACTTTATCTTTGCTCACAATATAATTTTTCTTCTACAAGTTTACAGATTATGTGAATTACTGTAATGTGAGCTTCCTGAATACGGGGAGTGCTTGAGGAAGGAGCAATGAAGCACAAATCTGTTATTTTTGCAAGTGTTCCACCTTCTCCACCTGAAAATCCAATAGTTGTAAGTTCCATGCTTTTTGCTTTGCGGATGCCAGCTAACACATTCTCAGAATTTCCGCTTGTCGATATACCCAAAGCTATATCTTCCTGAGTTCCCAATGCCTCTATCTGACGCGAAAAAATCTCATTAAAGCTGTAATCGTTAGATATTGAGGTTATTACAGAGCTATCTGTAGTTAATGCAATTGCCGGCAGTGCGCTTCGTTCCAGTTCAAATCTGCCAACAAGTTCTCCGGCAATATGCTGCGCATCAGCAGCGCTTCCTCCATTTCCAAAAACAAGCAGCTTCCCTCCCCTGCTCAATACATCAGCAATGCTATTCACTATCTTAACTATAACGTCAATCTGATGATCTATGATATTCTGTTTTACTGCAATGCTATTTTTGAGTATTTCTATTATCTGTTTATGCATAATTTTACCTTGTTAGTCCAAATTATCTTTTAACCCACCTAAATCCAGAGCATTCAATCACATTAATCTTT
>DAOVKY010000055.1 GCA_030631525.1 bacterium | reverse complement strand
CGAAGAAGGCACCAAGTATTTAATAAATATTGGAAGTGTTGGACAGCCCAGAGATAAAAATCCAGATGCGTGTTATGCTATTTATGATACTGAAGAAAAAAAAGTTGAGATAAAGAGAGTTCCTTATGATATTAAAACCGCTCAGGATAAAATAAGAGAAGCAGACCTGCCTCGGATGTCGGCTTATAGACTGGAGACAGGTGAGTAAAAAGCAGACATATCTAAATATAAAGAAGTTAAAAGAACAAATTGAGTACCATAATCGCAAGTATTACATAGATACACAGCCTGAGATATCTGATCACGAGTATGATCTCTTAATGGAAGAATTGATACACTTGGAGCATAAATTCCCTGATTTAATTACCCCTGATTCTCCATCACAGCGAGTAGGAGGCTCTCCTCTAAAAGAATTCAAGACTGTTACTCATCGCACACCAATGCTGAGCATAGCAAATACATACTCTGAAGATGAAATAAGAGAATTTGATGCACGCATAAAGAGAAATCTTACAGGAAAAAATGTTGATTATGTTGTTGAACTAAAGATTGATGGAGTGGCAGTAAATTTGATTTATGAAAATGGAATTTTTGCGGTTGGAACAAGTCGTGGAGATGGAACGCACGGAGACGATATAACCGGGAATTTGCGAACAATAAAGACGATTCCTCTGAGGCTGCAAATATCAGATTCAATACCCTCTGTTCTTGAGGTTCGAGGCGAGGTGTATATGACAAAAGATGTTTTTAGCCAGATAAATAAGGAGAGAGAAAATAAGGAGGAACTCTTATTCGCAAATCCAAGAAATGCAGCTGCAGGTTCTATGAAGCTGCTTGACCCAAAGACTGTTGCTCAAAGATATCTCAATATTTTTGTCTATGAAATTGGATATATGGAGGGTCCAACTTGTAACAATCATGTGGAGGCTCTGAAGTTACTGGATATGTACGGATTTCGTACAAATCCCAATATCCGATATTGTAAAGACATTAGTGAAGTTATTGAATATTGCAACAGCTGGCAATCAAGGCGTGAAGAATTAGAATATGAAACAGACGGCATGGTAATAAAGATAAACTCAATGGCTCAAAGGCACAAGCTTGGTGCTACGGGCAAAAGCCCACGCTGGCTGATAGCATACAAATTTCCAGCAAAACAAGCTACTACTATTCTTGAGAATATTGTTGTACAGGTAGGAAGGACAGGAATATTAACACCTGTTGCAGAGCTTAAACCCACTGCTTTGGCAGGCACAATGGTAAGTCGGGCTACATTGCATAATCAGGATGAAATAATACGCAAGGATATTAGGATTTTAGATAAGGTTATAATTGAAAAAGGAGGAGATGTTATTCCCAAGATAGTAAGTGTTATAAAAGAGGCTCGCACAGGGAAAGAAAAAAAGTTCAGAATGCCGCATAAGTGTCCTGTATGCAGTGAAGATGTAAAGAAAGTGGATGGGGAAGTTGCATATAGATGTGAGAATTTGAGGTGTCCTGCTCAGCTTGAACGAAGAATACAGCATTTTGCTTCAAGACGCGCAATGGATATAGAAAGTTTAGGCCCTGCAATTATAGCTCAGCTTGTAGAGAAAAAACTCGTTAAGGATTATGCGGATTTATATTCTTTAAAGTTTGACAATCTTATTAAATTAGAACGAATGGGAGATATACTTGCAAATAAAATAATAAGAAATATCGCAGAAAGCAGAAACAGGTCTCTATCAAGATTGATTTTTGCGCTTGGAATTCCGCATGTAGGAGTTTTATCCGCAGAAATTTTGGCAAAGAATTTTTCTTCTATTGATCAACTGAAAAAAGCAGGGCAGGAAGAACTTGAGGCAATAGGGGAAGTAGGCGAAATAATGGCAAGCAGCATTACGCATTTCTTTAAAAGGGAAGACACGAAAGAGATAATAGATAAGTTAGAAAAAAAATTAGCTATTTCGAAAGCGGAACCTCTTTCAGATAAAGTTTTTGCAGGTAAAAATTTTGTCCTAACAGGAACACTAACTAAGTATAAGAGACATCAGGCTTCCGAAATAATAAAGAGGCTTGGAGGGAGTATAAGAGAAAGTGTTAGTAAAAAAACAGATTTTTTACTTGCAGGCGCTTCTCCGGGCTCTAAATATAATAAAGCTAAAAAATTAGGAATTACTATATTAACAGAACAGGAATTTTTAACTCTTATTCCAAAAAGGAATTGAAGAATAGACAAATTATACTATAATATTACTGGAGGTGATTATAGAATGGGAAGAATAGTGGTAACGATTGATATTGAGAACATTTCCGAATCAGGTGCAACAATGAAGCTGGATGCTCTTGTTGATACAGGAGCGAGTTATCTTACATTGCCACATGCTTGGAAGGAACGCTTTGGGAAATTCGATTCAGAAGAGACGGTAGAACTTCAAACTGCTACTCAAGAGGTAGTAAAAGGAATAGTATGCGGTCATGTAAAGATAAAAATCGAAGGATTTAGAGCAATCTATAATGAGATTTTATTCTTGGATATGGAACCCTGCAACGGAGAATACGAACCACTTCTTGGGTATATTGCACTTGAGCAATGTGGGGCTGCTGTGGACATGATTGGGCATCGCTTGTTACCAGTAAAATACATGGATGTAAAATTCATGGAGATTAGAAATTGATACTTAAAAAGTTAGTAGTCGGGTTTCTTGAAACTAATTGCTATATAGTTGGATGTGAGTGTACAAAAAAGGCTTTTATAGTTGATCCGGGAGCAGAAAGCTCCAGAATTATAGAGGAAGTCAGGAAGGAGCGTCTGAATCCGGAATATATTATTAATACACATGGCCATGGAGATCATATAGGTGCTAATAAGAATATAAAGCAGGAATTTGGAGATTTAAAAATACTCATTCACGCAAATGACAAAGATATGCTTATAGATGCTTCTAAAAATCTCTCAGCAGATTTTGCTATGAATTATGTATCTCCTTCAGCTGATATTGTGCTTAATGGAGGAGAAACAATAGAGGTCGGAGACCTGCAACTAGAGATATTGTTTACTCCAGGACATACGCCGGGAGACATTTCCATCCTGATTAAAAAAGAAAAGGCAGTATTTACAGGTGATGCGCTCTTTTGTGGCTCAATAGGCAGAACAGATCTTCCTTCAAGTTCTGGCGCAGATTTAGTAAGAGCGATTAAAGAAAAACTCATGGTTTTGGATTCTGATGTTGTTATATATCCCGGACATGGGCCGGATTCTACAATTGGCTATGAGAGAGAAAACAATCCTTTTATTGTATGAATCAATTACTTGACCAGTTTATAGATTATCTTTCAGTAGAACGAGGGCTCGCTGCTAACACATTAGAGGCTTACAGAAGAGATTTAACTAAATTCTTTGGTTTTTTGGATAGAGAATCTAGTGCCAGCATAGAAGGTGCAGGTTCCAGAGATATAATAGCCTATCTCATTTATCTTAGAAAAAGCAATCTTGCCATACGTTCCATTTCAAGGAATCTAGTTGCTGTAAGAATGTTTTATAAGTTTCTGGTTAATGAAGATGTAATAAATGATGATCCTACTCTAAATTTAGATTCTCCAAAAACAGGTTTGTCTTTACCAGAAGTGCTTTCTCAGGAAGAAGTAGAGAGATTATTAGCTTTGCCGAATAATAAAGAACAGGGAATAAAAGATAGCGCAATACTTGAGCTTCTTTATGCCACAGGTATGAGGGTATCAGAGCTTATCAATCTTCCTATTGATAATATAGATTTGCACGAAGGGTATCTGAAATGTATTGGCAAGGGCTCAAAGGAGCGCATTATCCCTGTTGGCAGAAAAGCTCAAAAAGCTGTGAAAAAATATATAGATAGAGTAAGAATTAGATATGTTGCCAGAGGTAGCAGCAATATGCTTTTTATAACCCGGCTTGGCAGAAGATATACAAGGCAGGGTATATGGAAAATAATAAAGAAATATGCAGGATTAGTAAACTCAGACAGAAAGCTAACGGTTCATACATTAAGGCATTGTTTTGCCACGCATCTTCTCTCGCAGGGCGCAGACCTGAGGTCTGTTCAGGAAATGCTTGGTCATGTAGATATTTCCACTACTCAGATTTACACTCATATAGACAGAGCCCGCCTCAGAGAAGTTCATCAGAAGTTTCATCCAAGAGGGTAAGCAGTGTTTTTCTATAAGACTCTGCTTCAAGATTGTTAATCTGTTCTGCTTCTTTTTTTGTAAAGAATTTCATCTTGCCCAATGACTTTGCAGCTACGAACGTTTTGCAGGCACCTTCAATGAGGAGAGTTCTATAATAAGCTTCTCTGAGATTTGCACCAACAGTCAGGAGACCATGGTTGCACATTAGGGCAGCGTTATGTTTTTTTATAACCCTTCTTATTTCTTCTGCCAGTTCTTTTCCTCCGGGAACTACGTATTTTATAGTTGGAACATTACCTACCAGCGCGGCAAGATCCGGTGAGAAAGGTCTAAAAGGTATGTCTTGCATTCCAACCGCAGTAGCAATAGGAGCATGAGTGTGGATTACTGCAGTTATATCTTTTCTTTCAAGATAACAACCTAAATGCATAGCAATTTCACATGTTGGTTTTTTACTTCCATCTACGATCTTACCTGTTTTTAAGTCAACCCCTATATAATCTGACGCTTTTGCCTCTTCAAAACAAATGCCACTAGCTTTCATATAGACAATATTACCAACCCTTGCGCTTATATTGCCGCCCGGGCCTACAACCAGTTCTTTATCAGCAATCTTTCTGCCAATTTTCACTAACTGTTTTTTAATCCTAATATTCTTCATTTTGCTCTTTTCCTTTCTCCCTCTGCATTAGGGTATGATTATATAAAAAATACGCACCGTCCATAAATGTTTCTCCGAGCGGTCTTAATTCTTTGGAACTAAAATCATCAACAAGTTTCTGCCCAAACTTGTTCATCTCTGTGCCTGCTATTATAGGAAGATTAAGTTTTTTTGCAATCTCAACAGCTTTATAGAGATTTTCCACTTTAATCCTTTTTTCCTCTTTATCCTTTATATTATAGTTTCTATCAGGGATTATGTTCATCATTGAGATTCCCTTGCTGATTAATAAGTCAAGTAATTCATCCAAATTCTTCTCGCCATCAGAGAGCCCATTAAGCCATGTTGCGCATGGAATTCCACCCAATTCTGTTGTCATTTTATTTACTGTTTGAATCTCCGGAAAGGTTGATGAATCGGGTTTTATATAGGCAATTCCGCCCTTTTTCATGAGCTTTGAACGAATTATTTCGCATAAAACATGAGGATTATCCAGACTATTATTGATATCCTTTTCTTGGACAGGAAGTTTTGATGTCCAATACCTGATAAAGCTTGCAGGGTTTTTAAAAACATCTTTTGATTTATTATAAAAAGCTTTCAGAATGTGTCTTTCCGTGACGTTGCCATTGGGAGTCAGTGGAATAACATCTGTATCATATTCAACCCCGATGTCATCCAGATGTTCATTTAATATATCAACCATTTTTCTGGTTCGTGTATGCGCTCTATGAGACATATCAGCTAATATCTTATAAATAGGGGATTCAGGAGAGGGAAGTTTTGTAAATCCCGCACCCATTAGGTAGTAGATCCCAGGCTCTCCGGGAGAATTTATCTCTTTATCTTTAAATTCAGGGATAAAAACTCTGGTTTCTATGCCAACAGATGCTCTTAGATTTAATAAGTCAGCTGCATAAAATAGTTCTTCAATTCCGTCCAGAACGTCAAAATCTACTATTTGGCAGAGTTTAACACCATTTTTTTTACATAGCCATGCTATCTTTATT
>DAOVKY010000219.1 GCA_030631525.1 bacterium | reverse complement strand
TGTTATAAGCAAATCAAAAACATCCGTTATATTCATTAATCAAATACGACACAAAATAGGAGTTTTTTTCGGTAGCCCTGAGACTACTACTGGGGGAAATGCTCTTAAATTCTATGCGTCTGTAAGACTGGACATTCGCAGAATAGCAACAATTAAGAAAGGCGAGGAAGCAGTAGGAAACAGAGTCAGGGTAAAAGTGGTTAAAAATAAGGTTGCTCCTCCATTCAGACAGGCAGAATTTGACGTTATGTATAATCAGGGTATTTCCAAAGAAGCAGGGATTCTGGATATGGCGATTGAGCAGAAACTGATTGAAAAAGCCGGAGCATGGTTCTCTTATAATGAAGAGAAAATATCTCAAGGCCGTGAAGGCGCAATCAAATATCTAGTAGAAAAACCTGATCTTAGAGATAAACTTGAAAAACAGATAAGAGAGAATACCGGATTAAAGCCTGCCTGAAAATATTTAGACATTTCCATAAGTGAGTTCAAGATGTTGAAACAAATAAAACAAAGAAGTTTGAAAGTGCTGGATCGTATATGGGAAAAAACAAAAAGAATAAAATTATCAAAACAAGATATAGAAAAAGCTATCAAAGACGTAAGAACAAAGCAATAAATTAATTATGAATAGCAAAGAAATCAGAGAATCCTTTTTGGAGTTCTTTAAGAATAACGGACATACTATTCTTCCCAGCGCTTCATTGGTTCCTGCGCAGGATGAGACGCTGCTCTTTACAAATGCAGGTATGAACCAGTTTAAGGATGTATTTTTAGGAAAAGGTTCACGCAGTTATAAGCGCGCAGCAAACTCTCAGAAATGCATAAGGGTCAGCGGAAAACATAATGATCTGGAAGATGTTGGTCATGACAGTCATCATCACACCTTTTTTGAAATGCTTGGCAACTGGTCATTTGGCGATTATTTCAAGAAAGAAGCAATCAGTTTGGCATGGAAGCTGCTTACTGAAGTGTGGAAACTGCCAAAGGAAAGACTCTGGGCAACTGTATATAAAACAGATGAAGAATCCTTTAATTATTGGAAAACTGAGACAGATATTGATACCAGCCATATTCTCTGCTTTGGGGGAAAAGAAAACTTCTGGGATATGGGAGAGACCGGACCATGCGGCCCGTGTTCAGAGATACATATTGATCTAACCAAAAATGGCTGTAATAAATCCTTAATCAACGCCAACAATCCCGATGTCTTAGAACTGTGGAACCTGGTGTTTATACAATATAACCGCAAGGAGGATGGCTCTCTGGAAGAGCTGCCTTCCAGGCATGTGGATACTGGCATGGGCATTGAACGTGTAGCGCGAGTCCTGCAAAACGTGGAATCAAACTATGACACAGACCTGTTTAAACCTATTATTGAGGCTGTGTGTGAAGTCTCAGGTAAGGCATACAAAAATGAATATCTTGTTCCAATACAGATAATTGTTGATCACATCCGCGCTCTGGTGTTTGCAATAGCAGACGGAGTGATACCATCAAATGAGGGAAGAGGATATGTGATTAGACGGCTTATAAGAAGAGCATCAAGAAGGGGAAATATGATTGGGCTTAATCAACCATTTTTATGCAGACTGGTTGATTCCGTTGTAAATATTATGAAGGATGCATATCCTGAGCTGGAGACGCAAAGAGAGCATATAAGCCTTATACTTAAGAGCGAGGAAAATCGCTTCCAGAAAACACTTCTGCAGGGAATAAACCTGTTTCAAGAGCTTGTTAAACATGTTAAAGGGGATAAGAAAAAACTCATCAGCGGAGAGAGTGCATTCAGGTTATACGATACATTCGGTTTTCCTATTGATCTTACCTGCGAAATGGCACGAGAGCAGGGACTTAAAGTGGATACAGAGGTATTTAATAAAGAAATGGATAAACAAAGACAGAGAGGTATTGATTCAAGGCGCGTTAAAATTTCAGGTAAAGAAAATTTCTCTTTTAAACAAAGCACCCTGTTTACTGGATATGATAAGAATTCCGATAATGCGCAGATATTGTGCATTCTAAAGGATGGCAAAAAAACCGATAAAGCAAAACAACAGGATGACATTGAGTTAATACTTGATAAAACATGTTTTTACGCCGAATCAGGAGGGCAGATTGGAGATACAGGCGTAATTTCCAGAGAAGATTGCGACATACAGATAAAAAATACTTATAAAATATCTGATACGTTTATTCACAAAGCTAAAGTTTCTAAAGGCATAATCAAAGTTGGTGATAATGTGACTGCATCTATTGATGTAACCAGACGCAAGAGAATTGCAAGGCATCACAGTTCAGCGCATCTTCTTCAATATGCGCTTCGCCAGCTTCTTGGCAATCATATCCAGCAGGCTGGGTCATGGGTTGGGGAGAAGAGAATGCGATTTGATTTCAATCATTTCAAAGCTATTGATAATGATCAGCTTAACCGCATCGAAGAAATTGTAAATCAAAAGATTATGGAACTTGTTGAAGTAAAAATCTTTAATACCTCTATGAAGAAAG
>DAOVKY010000142.1 GCA_030631525.1 bacterium | reverse complement strand
CTGAAAGTATATATGCCATTCTCCGACGTGAAGATATGACATCTTGTTTTGTATATTCTCTTAAAAATTCATCGCTTATAAAAGTAGACAATTCAAACACTCTATCCTTTGGAAATTCATAATGTGTAGCTAGATAACGGGATTGCTTATGATTTATATTTACCTGAATCCACCGCTTTCCATTCCATGGATAGAGCTTTTTAAATAATGAGAAAAATGCCCGATTCTTAATATTCTTAAAAAAGTGGTCTCTTACCCCTGCTTTTTCTCCGCGTTTGCGTTCTGAGGCAGGTTTCCCTCCTTCCCAATAGAAATCATGATTTGAATTCAATACATACATACCAAGAGCTTCAGAAACTAAAATAGTCGCAAGCGCAATGGCAAAGTTCCCGGGATTTGAAAAAATATTAACAGGAAAGAGCAAGGCAATGTTTTTATCCACTACATAAGAGCCGAGTTCTTCTGCAAAGGAAGTTATCTGATCCCACATCTCTATTGCAAGATCACCGGAAACTTTACTGCCTTCAGGCATATCCTCATAGAAAAGCTTTGAAAACCACTTCCCATTGTGCCATTTAGACCATCCATTCATTTCACGGATATGAGAACGATTCCAGTGTGGTTTAAGAACAGCATCCGCTTTATCATGAAAATCGCCGCTGATAAAATGGAGAACAGGGAGAGTAGTATGAGCATCTGTAAAAATCTTCTCCATGCAATGAGCATATTTACTTATTTCAATTGAAACTCCGTCAATTCCAAAATCGTATGTCAGAAACGCAATACCATTATGGAGTGAACTCAGAAATTCTTTGTCAGTGAATGCCTCAATCTCCGGAGAATCTCTTTTTGCACACTCAAGAACAGCCGAGATATCCTTCCATCTTTTAATCTTCTTTTCCGAAAGCATCTGTTTCATCTGTTCAAAAAGAATTTTTTTATCTGTCATTATCAGTAAACACCATGCTCTACAAACTTAATCCTTAGAGCGAAGCGTGTCTTAATCCTTAATCCTGATTTGTTTCGTGTATATTAGCATATTGACAAAACTTTGCAATAAATTTGCCATCCGCTGAATACTTTTCGCATTTTCTTTATTTTATAGTATACTGAGTGTTATGGATACGCATTGCTTGACAACAGATGAACTTCCGGATTTAGTAATTGAGAAGCTTGGCCATTCAGACATAGCTTCTCCTTTATCAGAAAGCAACCGTCATTTTGTTGAAGACCATGAGAAAATTTTGTTATATTCGCATTCTAAAGATCTAAAAGCATGTCAAAGCTCTGATAAAAAATTTCCAATGCTTGAAAAGGCCGGTTCCAGACAAAAGATCTTCTTTGATGGAGGGAAAATAAACTGTGGAATAGTCACTTGCGGAGGATTATGTCCTGGGCTCAATGATGTGATA
This sequence comes from bacterium, assembly GCA_030631525.1. Classification (GTDB taxonomy): domain Bacteria; phylum JAHJDO01; class JAHJDO01; order JAHJDO01; family JAHJDO01; genus JAHJDO01. The sequence continues at coordinate 2,098 of DAOVKY010000142.1, read as the reverse complement.
CGGACAATTGTTCTTAGTCTTACCTGGCAATATAGTGTCAAAAAAGTTTTTGGTTTTCGCTATGGATACGCAGGTCTATCATCAAGCGCTCCTAAAGAACCATTGGTATTAACTCCAGAAACGGTTGATGAAATTCACCTTAAAGGAGGAGATATCCTGTCATTGTCTCGCGGTCAGCAAGACTCGAATGATATAGTTAGCAATCTGGAAAAGAGGAAAATTAGTTTATTATTTGTTGTTGGAGGAGACGGCACGTTAAGAGGGGCTTCCGAGATAGTTAAAGCGATAAAGAAAAAAAATTTAAGAATCGGGGTAATTGGAGTTCCAAAGACAATTGATAATGATATCTGCGCGGTAGAGCAGTCCTTTGGCTTTTCAACAGCTATTGAAGCGTCGCGCTCAGCAATTTGCGGAGCGCACGAAGAAGCTAAAGGAGCATGGAATGGTGTTGGATTAGTTAAACTGATGGGCAGAGATTCCGGCTTTATTGCTGCTTATGCTACTCTGGCGAACAGCGATGTAAACTTCTGCTTCATCCCGGAAGTGCCTCTTGTTTTAAAGGGAGAAAATGGATTCTTACGCTCGCTTGAGAAACGGATGGACAGGAAGCATCACGCGCTAATTGTAGTAGCTGAAGGAGCAGGACAGGACTTAATACAAAAAGACCGTTGTCAAGAAAGAGACGCTTCCGGCAATATTCTTCATAAGGATATCGGCGGGTTCTTAAAAAAAGAAATTACTGAATATTTTAAAAAGAAGAAAAAGCCATTGGTTTTGAAATATATAGATCCAAGCTATATAATACGAAGCATACCTGCCAATTCTCAAGATTCGGCATTCTGCCTGATGCTTGGACAAAATGCTGTGCATGCCGGGATGTCAGGCCGGACAAATATGGTAATAGGCTACTGGAACCAGTACTTTGTGCATATCCCCATATCACTGGCTATATTGAAGAAGAAAAAAGTTGACCCAAACGGGCATTTGTGGCAGACAGTCTTGGAGACAACTGGACAGGCATGAAAACAAATTTCTTTAATTTACGTAAAAATGTGTTAGTATTTGTACGAGGAACATAAGAGAACAATAATATGCTGTCAAAAAATAGATTCCATAAAGAAATTCAAAATATTGTAAAACAACTTCTCAGAGTGTATAAACCTGAAAAGATTATTCTTTTTGGATCCATAGCAAATGACAAAATAAAGGAAGGCTCTGATATTGACCTGTTTATTATTAAAAAAGATATTCCTGATTTTGGTGTTGATAGGATTCGCCAACTAGATACGCTGATTAAATACAAGTTGGCTACTGATTTCATTGTTTATAGACCCAAGGAGGTAAAGAACAGACTTAAATTGGGTGATCCTTTTATAAAAAACATTTTTGAAGACGGCATGGTACTTTATGATGCAAATTAAAGTTGTCGAGGAATGGATAGAAAAAGCTGAAGAGGATTTTGGGTTTGCTTGCGTAAGCATTGAACAGACGGATTATTTTGCTCAGATATGTTTTCATTTTCAACAGGCAGCAGAAAAATATCTTAAAGCCCTTATTGCTGCCGGGAATTTGAAGTTTAGACCGGTTCATAATCTTTTAGAGTTATTTGAGATTTGCAGGCAAAAAGACTCAGAAATCGGAAAAATAAAAGAAGAATGTCGTTATCTTAACCCGTTTTATATTGATACTCGCTATCCGGTACATTGGCCTACTAATTATAATAAAGAGACAGCTCTCAAAGCGAAAGATTCAGCTGAGAAGATAAGGGGCTTCATAAAGAGGTCTCTGAAAATTTAAAAATTATCTGTATATTAATCTAAACAAAAACTTTAGGAAAAACATTATGAAAGAATGTAATATTCAGGAGAATAAGCAAAAATGCAACTGCACTTATGAACCGTGCAATAAAAAAGGTGTTTGCTGTGAGTGCATTAAGTTTCACTGGCAGATGGGAGAATTACCTGCCTGCTTCTTTCCGAATGATGTTGAGAAAATGTATGATAGAAGCATTGAAAAGTTTATAGAGACCTATCAGGAAAGAGGAAGATGGTGGTAAAAACAGTTCGCGGGACAAGTGATATACTGCCTCACGATGTAG
>DAOVKY010000003.1 GCA_030631525.1 bacterium | reverse complement strand
GATCAGACATATCCCCTTTAAGCTTTTTTGTGATTTTATCCAGTGAGACGCCTAATTCATCTATCCCAATCTCTTTTAATTCCGGATCAGCCGCTATTTTGGCTTTTGCCATCATGTTCACTACATTTGTATTAATTTTTTTAATCAGAAACATTAAAAACGCTATAACAGCAAGCAAAATAGCTATGCTGACATAAAGCACAACCTGATCCCACGATAATGCGTATGTGCCTAAAAAAATACACGCGCCTATTAATATCAGCATAATAATTACAAGACCAATGTTTGTGAAAATATTACGATGAGCATGTCTATTCATAGTGTTAACTCCTTATTTCTAATTGCTTTTTCTTTGTGACCATGTGTCTTTTTAAATGTAGGGGTTGGGCTTGCCCCCACCCTTGTTCTTTCCGGGCGACCGCAAGGGTCGCCCCTACATTATCTTGATATTTTATCAATGTTTAGATTTATATCAGTCCCTCTCCATATTTTTGTCGGCAATTTTTTATCAGGATTTGTTTTCTCCCAAGTTTCATCCATTTTTTGGACACCTGCTTTTTCCTCTTCAGTCAACCCGGTCTCCTCTGTTACAATAGTAGGAGTGATAAGAATAATTAATTCCATCCTCGTTTTCTCAGTCGTATTCTTTTTGAAAAGATACCCAAGTAACGGAATATCTCCGAGTATCGGCACTTTATACACAGTAACTGTGTTATAATTTCGCCTGAGCCCGCCAACTATAACCATACGGCCATTCTTGGTCAACAAATTTGTCTCTAATGAGCGGCAGTCTATTATAGGTTCATTGCCATATTCACCTACTGAAAAACTATGTTTTGGTTTAACAAGCATGGAGACGAACCCGTCATTTGTTATGTGTGGCTTTACAGTAAGATATGTTCCCACCTCTTTAAAGTCAACTGTTGACGTCGATACATTATCGGAATTAGTTGTAATTTTTAAGTATGGAATACTCTCTGTTATTTCTATCTTCGCTTCCTGATTGTCAAGAACTAAGAGACGGGGCCGGGCAAGTATTTTCACGTCTGCGTTGTACCTTAACCATTGAAGAGTTGCTGTAATATCCCACTTGCCAACATTAAAGCCGGTAATGACATGCTGCAAACCTGTTTCCAGCGTCTGAGAAAAATTACCATCAGTTACTGCTGTTCCACGTTTTATATTTGCTGCTGCTCCAAGTTCCGTCGTCCCTCCTGTAGTTTTTGTTAAATTCCAGTCAATACCGTATTTAGTCTGTCCTGTTATTTTTACGTCTATAATGGCCGCCTCAATAAGAACCTGAGGAGTTCTAATATCCAATCTTTGCGCAATTTCTGCTATTTGGTCAATATTCTCCTGAATATCAGTGACGATCAGAGTATTTGTGCGCGCATCGCTTTCAATTTTCCCTCTTGACGAAAGCATTTTTTCAACCGACTTTTTAAGAGAACAAACATTTGCAAAATTCAGAGAAAAAATTCTTGTTACCAATTCTGCTTCTTTCTTCGTCGCTTCCTTAATGGCAAGCTGTTCCATCTTTATTTTTTTCATCTTCTCAGCGGTCATAACCTTTATCAGATTCCCTTCACGTTCATAAGCATACCCGCTGACATCAAGAATTGTCTTCAGCGCCTGCTCCCAATCTACATTTCGCAGAAGAAGCGAAACCGTTCCTTTCACCTCTTCCCCTGCAACTATATTGACATTACCCTTATGGGAAAGCATTCTTATAACATTGCGTATGTCAGCGTCTTTAAGGTCTAATGTGATCTTTTCGCCTTCTAGCTTATTGCCAGTATATGAATATGAAACAGAACTAAAAACTAGACCAACACATACTGTAAGCACTAAAAAAACATGTAATTTCCTCATAATTTATCTCCACTTATTTTTACACTATATTTTTTATCCATATAACCGATCACTATTTCTTCTTTGGTTATTGATATGATTTTGCAGTTGCTGATACTATCCCCTTTTGCAACAATCTTATCGTTTATAATAGCAAGGGGCTTGGTCTTATCAAATAAAACTCCTTCTATTTTTAGTTCCGGCAATTTTGAACTTATAAAACTCCAGCCGGCCTGGGCCATAATGGTCTTATTCTCTGATATAAGAGGGATAAACGGGTCTCTTTTTCCATGAGTGTTGTATACGAAAACATGTTGTCTATTCTTAGCTTCTGAGATTTTCTGTATTGAAATATTAACCTTCTTTTGTATTGATAAACCAACATTGTCCTGCGCTGGCTTTGAACAGCCAGAAGACAAGAGAAGGCACGAGCAAGCACAGATGCATAATGTCAAATGCGTTAGGGCAGGCGCAAGGCCTGCCCCTACGTTTCCCGATTTCCACATTGTAGGGGCGGGGCTTGCCCCCGCCCGTTCCCAGATTAAAGGTTTTGTCATTTGGATTTTGTCTCCCTAAAAATAAATATACTCAGATAGATATCCGCAGTGTGTTTTAATGCATCCTTTTTATCTGAGGCAATGCTTATATGATTTATCTTAACGAACCTTTCCAGATTCTCCAGTTTGTTCACGAATCTGGCTATCTGATGATAGCCGCCTTTAATACAGAACGCTATCGGATATTCAGCGTATACACGAGTTTTGCCGGATGTCTTTAACTTGGCGGGATTAATAGACATTAATTTAACTTTATGTTCATTGGCGATATCTGTGAGCGAGAATAGAAAGTCAGGGATTTTGTCCTCTCCAGGCATACGTTTCCGGTATTCTTTTATTAGTTTTTGCACTGTCTGAAATTCACGTTCCAGCTGCGGTTTTTTAGCAATCATATTCCTTGCTTTTTGTATTTCAGTTTTTTTCTGTGTTATGTTTTTTCTCAGGAGAGAAATCCGCGCAATCTGAGGTGTTAATAAATAATAATAACCTATAAGAATCCCCAAAGCCGCAATAACAAATAAGATAATTCGTTCGTTCTTCTTCATTTCTTAAACCCCATTGGAGCAAACCTGCATCCTATTTTAAATGACATGATATCTACATCCGCCACACTAACCCGACAGGTAGATACAAGGTTTACGCTGGAGAAATCGCTTGAAAAAATACTATCCTCCCTGACTTTTTTAATTAAGTCTCCAATGCGCCTTGTCATATCTTCATTTTCTCTTGACAGAGCCATGCCCTCCAGAATAAAGACGTTATAGCTTCTCTTAACTTTTTTGCCTGCGCCAGGACCTGCTTTCGTTTTTGGCGCGGCAGAAACCATTTCAGTTCTTTTTTCAACAGCCATCTTTGTAAGCCATGTCTGGGCAGGCAGAATATCGCTCAACCGGTTCAATCTGTTTGCCCATATAATTCTGGAACCAATAAGTCCTTTCAGAATAGATATTTTTTCATGAATGTCTCTTTTTGTGTTTTCCAGCCTCTCTGCTTCACGCATTATCGGCTCTAATTTAGAATATTCAGCCGCCTGTTTGTTATGCTTCCATTCCATGAACTTTGCACTGGAAAAACTGATAAGAAAAACAAGAAGCATTACAACAACCAGTATTATGCCGCCTGTTATGAATATTCCCATTCCGGGCAGTTTCAGACTTAGCCCTTTTCTGGTTTTTTTCAACTCAGCTGGGAGCAGATTTATATAAATCATTTTATGCCTCTCAGGGCAAGCCCAATAGCAACAGGCAAAACAGGATAGAGTTTTTCTGTTTTCTCTGCCGCATCGCCTGATATTTTCAGGTTATCAGTTGCATTCCATGTGTGTGTTTCTACGCCAATTTCCTCACACATGATATCGCCTATCAGAGAGATCTGCGAGCCTCCTCCGCTCAAGTATATGGTAGAAACATTCTTATCAGGAACCTGTGTTTCGTAGTAATCAAACGACATGCGTATCTCATTAGCAAGATTACCCGTAATATGTTTTATTGCATCTATTGTTTCCTTGGACATTTTCTTTTCTTTTTTTGTTTCTTCGGCTTTTTTAGCATCAATGCCTAGATCCTCGCTAATAGCCCGGCTATAATCCCCGCCAGCAATATTTACATCCCTTGTGAGCCTTGAAATGCCGTTATCAAGTATGCTTATATTTGTCCTTCGCTCGCCGATATTTACAAGCGAGATAACATTATTTTTTTTCTTAAAAACAGAACCTATGGAATGTTCAAAAGCGTTTGTAACGGCGAAGGAATCAACATCAATAACAGCCGGTTCCAGATCACAGGCTTTTAACAGCTCCAACCGCTGACCAATTAAGTCTTTCTTAACCGCAACAAGCAGCACCTCCATCATGTTTGTGTCACTAGCTGTGTTATCCAAAATTTGAAAATCAAATTCTACCTCATTCATATCAAAAGGAATGTGTTTCGCTGCTTCATACTTCAAAGAAGCTCTCAGGTCTTCTTCTGCCATTTTAGGGAGGCGGATATATCGGACGATTACCGATTGCCCGGAAACTCCAACAGCAACTTTAGCCCCGAAAGTTTTCGGGATCCCGTTAACCAACGGGGCTTTCGGGATGATATTCGCTTCTGCAGAAGCCTTCTTAATAGCAGTAACTATGTTGTCTTTGTTCTTTCCAATTATTTCAGCTGCGCCAACTTTACTCAGGCGTAAGACATCTCCATCCTCAGTAAGCTCAACAATCTTGACAATCCTGCTTCCTATATCTAAACCTAAACAGATTCTGGATTTAGGCTTCGCCCTGAAAAGCTTTGTAATTGATTCAGGTATCATAAATTTGATTCTACTATTATGAGACGCTGCTGTCAAATTTAATACTCCTGCCATGAACCGCTTACTATACGCCACGGCAGGTTGTTGTCAAAAGCATTTGCTATATTAACTGAATCATAGGCTATAAAGGGCGTCCCTGCAGTTATCGTTGCAGTTGTATCAATCTGTGTCTGCACAAGAACTCCTCCTGAGATCTGGGGATTTCCGCTTACTGTCAGATTGCCAAACACATATATTATACCGTCAAACGTGCCTCCCGATATGGCCAGATCTCCGTCAACTACCAGAATTCCGCTTCCATACCATCCTGCAGTTGTAATCTTAAATTCAGAATTATCCTGAAATTTAACCCAGGTAATTCCATCCACATCTGAATTGTTCGGAGGGTCGGTATAGTTTCTGGTTGAGATGCCTTCCATTTCTTCTTTTGTAAAACCGAATATATCTTCAATTGATGGAAAAGGAGCGTCGGGACCTAGCGGCGGAGAGCCTTTTATTTCACCAGAGCCGCCTGTCTCGGCTGTAAAACCTGCTGGAACTGTTACACCTGTACTGGTAACTCCGTCTATTAGACCATTCCCACTAACCAAAACATTACCGCCCGCCTGAAGCGCAGAATTAACATTACCTGGATTTCCAATTCTTTCTGCGTCCACTTCCACTGTTCTTTCCACCTTGTCTATATTTGTCATATTCGGAGCATATCCGATTGCAGTAACAGTTGCGCTTGTTGATGTTATGTTTGACACGCTCATTACATAATCGCCTATAACCTTTCCGCCTTGAGTCTGAAATGAGAGAACAGTCTTTGTGTAAACTGCTCCTGAAGTGTCCCAGCCAGTCCATAAACTCTGCCCAAATCCAAGCTCCCATAATGCCGCCTGAATCCCTGCTTCCGCAAGATTCCTTGCTGCAGATAGACGATATGACCTGACTGTAAGCTTTTTCTGAAAAGTAACTGTGGAAAGATACGCTCCAGCTATAATAGCAGTAATAAGCATCACTAGAGCTGAAATAACTAGGATGCTGCCTTTTCTGTTCAGTTTCAAAATAACATCACTCCCTTATTTATTCCTTAATTTTACGGATGTATTTAAAGTTTTTGTATGTGTTTTATTCATAACAGTTGCTGTGCTTGTAATTGATATTGTTACGCGGGTAGCGCTGGCAAGAGCCGGAACATAGCCAAATGTCAGGGCAAGCGAGCCAACAGGTAATTTAGATATATTTGAACTTATATTTTTGGTCCCTGGGGTTCTTGCGCTTCCACTAAGTGCTATCCATGTTGTTTTTTCTAAAGTAGTGCCGTTTAATTTATACATAAAATAATCATTCCCGGCTATTGGATCTCCACTGACATTAATTGAGGATACTTCCAGGACCAACTGCTGGGACGTACTTGCAGGTATACTTCCTATTGCAGTACTCACTACATCTCCTGCGCGCCTTATATCCTGACTTATATTGTCCAGAGCTAATCTCACATTTTTTTGTGTATCAAGATAACAAGAGTCAAAAACAAACATTTGATTACCTCTTATAAATAGAAATAAAACAGCGCTTACCACTACTATTCCGATTGAAGCGGCAATAAGAACTTCCATGACCGTGAACCCGCCTGAAAGCTGTCTATTATTCATCCTAGATGCCTCCGTTAGTCACAAGCGTAGTAATAGTTCTACTGAATGTTTGTCCCTGTGCCCCTACCCACTGAATTGTTATGCTGACCTGTTTTATATTACTGTCAATAAAATCAGAAACGGAAAGCAACACTTGTCCGCTATTAAGATTTGCAAGTCCCTGTGTAGTATTTCCTGTGACAGTAGTAAAATCCTGATTGCTGAATGTTCCCCAACCAGTTATTGCTGCAAATGAACTGTCACGCACGATTTCTATTGCGTCCTGCGCTATCTTTGTAGCAGTAGAGATATCAGCTGTTCTTCTGATCACTGCAGGTCCATTGGAAAATGCAGTAAAAAGACCAAATAAACCAACACTCAGAATCAAAATGGCTATCATGGTTTCAACAAGCGTAAAACCATTCCTGCCTTTCCAAATCAACACCATTCTCAAAACCCTCCGCAGGACACGCAAGCGGTAAGAAATGCTCCCACCGCTGTTTGCGTCCTTTTACAACTTTCAGCAACTAACCTTTATGGCAGTGAATATGGACTATTAGCTGCCTGGAATGCCAATCCATGTGATGCAATACTTGCACACGCAACCGTAAATTGCCCTGTTGCTGCTACAGAACCACCTGTATATGCGCCACCTATAGGACATGCAGGAGCTGACTTTAGGTATGATGTTGCGCCTACAATTCCCCATCCAACAGCTGTCGGGGCAGCGTTCCATACAATTAACGCATTTACAGAACCGTCAGTACAAGGAAGAGCGCCTGGATTCTGAGCATCAAAGTTGTTTTCCATACACACCTGTTCAAGAGCTGATGCGATCTGCTTCATGTTGTTCACGCATACAGCATCTCTTGAGCGGTTTCTGGACTTGATGAAGTTTGGAATAGCTATAGCTGCCAGAAGCCCTATGATCGCAACAACGATCATGATCTCAACAAGCGTGAAGCCTCTTTTACTTCTCAGTAATTTAATCATTTCTTATTCACCTCCTCTTCAATAAATTTTTTCTCTCGTCTTATATAACAAGCATTTTTCGTGCCAAGAATGCAAATTGACCACAGACCATAGACGATAGACCACAGTTTTTGCCTCAAAATTTTTCGTGGCTGAAGCTCCGCCGACTGAAGTCAGCGGTTGATTGTTAGGCAAAATATTTTGACATATTTGCGCGATGTGCAAATTTTTTTGACGTCTTGACAATGTCATAGGATGTTAGTATATTTATATTGCATTAAAGAGTAAAAAATATGAAGCCAGTAATAGAGATTAAAAATCTTCATGCGGAATATAGAGTAGGTAGAGAAAAAACTGTTGCTTTAGGGGGCATAAGCTTACGAACTTATAAAGGGGAAATATTTGGATTTATAGGTCCTAATGGAGCAGGAAAAACAACAACTATCAATATCCTGTTAGGCTTCATGTATCCTACTAACGGCAATGCAGTTATATTTGGAGAAAAATCCTCCTCTATAAGAAACAGGTTTAGAATTGGATATTTACCAGAGATAGCTTATTATTATCCATTTCTTACGCCTTTCAAGATTCTAACAATGTATGGAAAATTGTTTCGCATAAACAAAACCATCTTAAACAACAGAATAGATTCTGTTCTGGCAACTGTTGGATTAACAGAGAAAAAGAATACTCCTATCCGAAACCTGTCAAAAGGCATGAGCCAGCGTCTTGGACTTGCGCAGGCTATTATAAATGATCCTGAAGTTCTGATACTGGATGAACCTAATTCAGGACTTGATCCAATTGGTAAAAGAGAAATGCGCGATATTATTCTGGATCTTAAGAACAAAGGTAAAACCATATTTTTTAGTTCGCATCAGCTTTCAGAGGTAGAACTGATTTGTGACAGAGTAGGAATAATTGACAGAGGACAAATTCTAAAGACTGAGAAGCTGGACCAAATTGTTGGTAAAATTGATACAAAGCAAACTCTATTGGAAGATATTTTCATCCGGATGATAAAGGATAAAAGAGCATGAGAGCTGCCTGGATTATTGCGAAAAATGTAATTGAGGAATCTATCAGAAAGAAAGAAATATATGTTTTATTTATTCTATCTATTGCAATGATGTCTGTAGTTGCGATGGCAAGTTTTTTCTCTCTAACAGGGTTAGTAAAGTATTTTATAGAATTATCCTTTCTTATCATTACTTATATAACTGTAATTATTGCTGTTGTTGTTGGAGCAAGACAGCTACCCGTTGAGCTAAACAGCCGGACAATTTATCCATTAATGGCAAAACCTCTAAAAAGATCTGAATTTATTATAGGAAAATGGCTTGGAACCTCTATTATTTCTACATTCTGTTTTTTGGTTTTTGAGGGAATATTTATTATTCTCCTGTTTTCTAAAGGAAGTAGTGTATCGGGTATTTTAATACAGGGGATATTCCTGCATATTCTTCAGTTAATGCTCATATCCTCTATTGTTATATGTCTGTCAGCTTTTATGACAAATGCTGCAAATGTTACAGTTTCGATCCTCTATTTTATTCTGGGACATTGGATTGGCAAAGCTATCTCAGATATGCTTGATAAGTGTGGAACATTTCTTGCCTGGATTCTCAAGTCTATTAATTATATCCTGCCTCATCTTGATTACTTTGACTTATCAAAAAAGATAGTTCATGGATGGCCTCCGGTCCCAGCATGGGTAATAATAACAGTGACAATATATGCTGTTGTTTATATATCTATCTTCCTACTAATAGGCACATTGAAGTTTCAGAGAAGACAGTTGTGAGAAAATCCAAACTTTGTGCCTCTGTGCCTTTGTGCCTCTGTGCCTTGCTTTTTTGTGCCTTGCTGCTTCAAATTCCTCTCCAGCCATATCATTATTCTGCGGTTAGCAGTGTTTCTGCTATTCCTGGCGGAGAAATTATAAGTAAAGTTTTAGGCGGTGTTTTTTCTGGTTCTGCGGATTTGTTGTGGCTGAAAGCAGACGAATACCTTCATAAGGGAGTGACTGAACATGGACATTGCCATATTTTAGAAGAGGCAGGCATAGAAGGACATGCGCAACACAAACATGAACATCATCACAAAGGAATTGAGCACAGACATGAATTGAAATATAACAGATTAGACAAATTCTTTGCTAAGCTTGAATACAATCTCAAGCCAAATATTGAAGGGCACGTGCACAGTAAAAGAGAGGATGAACTCATGCCCTGGTTCAAGCTTACAACTATATTCAACCCTCATCATGTAAGAGCATACGCTGTTGGAGGATACTGGCTTGCATTCAGACTGAAAAAGTCAGATGAAGCGATTAAATTCATGAAAGAGGGAATAAAAAACAACCCGGATAGCTATCAAATATCTGAGGAAATGGGCATAGTCTATTTTTCAAAATTAAAGGATTATAAAAAGGCTCAATACTATTTCGAGAAGGCTCTCAAATCGCAGGCTAAAATGGATGAATATGATAAAGCAGGCATACTCAGATTTCTTGCTTTCTCACATAAATTTCAAGGACATACACAAAAGGCAATAGACTGTTACAAACAGGTTCTCAGATTATTCCCGGGAAATAAGAAAGCCGCGCAAATTATAGACAGATGGAAACAAGACAAAGAATAGTATATCTGGTGCAAGGCGGAGAGGGAGGGATTTGAACCCCCGGTCCCGAAAAATCAGGACAACAGATTTCGAGTCTGCCGCTTTCAACCGGACTCAGCCACCTCTCCAGGATAAATACTGATGGCTTATAACTGTCAGCTATTAGCTATTTAACATAACTTTATTGAAAATAGCAATTTAAAAAAACTTAATTACTGTAACAAGCGGTTATGCTTTATCATTTTCAATTCGCCTTTTTTCCTACCGAATAGTCAATCATTACTGTTTTATTCTCTCCCGGCTGCAGAACATTTATTCGGCGACCATTCTGCCAATTGTCCGAAGCAAGAAATTCATAAGCTCCCAAGCCTCTGGTCCATGGTTCAAGACAGATAAAATCAGAATCCGCACCAGAGTAAATAACAAACATTTCAATATTCTTATCAAAATCAATATGTATTGCTTGTTCCATTTTCCTGTCGATTATTGAAGCTCGATTTTCATTTAGTCCGCTGAATGCAATGTCATATACCTGCCCTTTTTTCAGCGACAGTGAAGATAATGCCGGGGATTCTTTGCCTGTTGGTATCAATAACGATGGATCTAGTTCCACTCGTTTCGTTGCAGGAATATGAAGCTGGACACAGTCCCTGTCTGCTATGCGGAAATATGGATGAAGCCCGAATGCGAAAGGCGCAGGGATTTCTCCTCTGTTCGTAAAAGATCCCTTAATTCTAATTGTGGTATGGGTTAGTGTGAAAGATAAATTAAAAGAAACCCGAAAGGGATAATATTCAGAGAATATATTTTCATTATAGGAAAAGGAATATTCAACCTGAACATGTTCCTCAGCGATTTCTTCGCTTTCTTTAACCCATTCGCCAAAAGGCAAAATGCCGTGGCAGGGCATTTTATAGACACCTTTTTTACCGTGAATTCTGTAAATATCTGCTATCGGCTTGCCTGAACTTCGGGCCCATGTTCTGCCGACAGATGGGAAAAGAACAGGATTCCCTCCTGAAAAAAACTCGCAGGAGTTTTCAGAAAATCCCTTCGGACAATAGAGAAGCTCTTTTCCATTAACATTCCATGAAAACAGATTACATCCATATTCAGGCGCGATTGCAACGGAACTATCAGGTTTCAGTCTGTAAATATCCAATGCTGTTTAACACTTCCAATTTATATTTTAACTCTCCTGCAATATCTAACAGACCAACAAAGTCTTACTTATATCCACGTGCTTTTTAATACATTCTTGAAATAAGCAATATCTCTCTGCGCAGATGAAAAATGATCTCCTTGAGCAGGAAACTCAAGACAAACAGGATATTCATATCCAATTTCTTTGAGGAGAGATATGAATTGGAAATTGTCAATCATGCCATCAGCTAAGGTAGTGCCGTAGAAGCTGTCTGCAATCTTGATTATGTTCTTTAAATGCACATAAAAAATCCTGCTCTTCAGCTTTTCTACAGCATTTTCAAGAGAGCCGCCATGTTTATTCAGAAAAATATTCCCGTAATCCAGATTTACGCCAACATTATCTGCCTCGACCATATCCAGAAGCTTGCAGATAGCATCCGGCACATCGTGAATGTAACAATTATGACTTTCTAAGGCAATCTTTATCCCCTTATCTTTTATTGCATCTCCTATGCTGGTAAGATGTGCTGCTGCCTGAGCATACTGCTTCTCTGTTGCCATTGCCGAACCGTTCAGGTCAAATTTTACATAGTCAGTAGAAGTTAGCACCCCTGTGAAAAAATTAAAAACATTTGTGTTTAGTTTCTTATTCGCCCAGAGGATAAAATCTATTACATCTTTTTCATCTTTTTTTCTCGCTGTTTTGTCTTCAACCATAAAGTTCGCCATACAGCCAAAAACTAATTCCATTTGAGGATACTTGTCCTTCAACCGGCAAAGTTCTTTCCTGTAGACACTTTCTTCTAACCCAACAGACTTACCTGACATGCGAAGTTCTATTCCATTATACCCGTTCATTGAGGCAAGTTTGAATGTTCTCTCCAACTCACCTTTTTTCTCCCAGTAATTAATGTGCATATAAACTTTGTTCATTTAACAAATCCTCCTATTTTATTTCTCAATTGGCGAAGGCTGCAAAGGAATATGTTTTGCCTTTGGCCCCATTTCTTTTAGTTTATTAAATAAATCCCTGTATTTTTTGCGATCTAAAGGTAAAGTTACCTCCTCTCCCGCATAACTTGAATAAGTAATGGCATTTATTATCTCTAAGGACATAATTCCTTCTTCTCCCGAACAAAGCATTTTCTCTTTTCCCGCTACTGCCTTACAGAAATTTTTGACAACCAGAGCATGGTCAGACTTGCCCGGCAAAACATTAACCTTTCTTTCAGAAGAAACGACCCCGGAACCTGCGTGTTTGGCAACCTTCAGTTTTACAACTTCATGGATCATCTTATTATGCTTAAAAAACCGGATGCTGTCAGATTTAAGAAAAATGCTGCCTTTATCACCGTATATTTCCCATCTCCTCCCGGCAGGCAATTGATTACAGTTAGCCATAATAGCGCCCTGACCGCCATCAGGATACTCAAAGATAGCCGAGACAGCGTCATCAACTTCGGTATCCTGAAGTTGAGTGCGCGATATTCCCCATACCTTTTTAGGCATACCTACTAAATAGAACAGGGTATCAAGCAAATGCGGCGCATTATTTATCAGGAAACCTCCTCCCTCTCCCTGCCAGGTTCCACGCCATAGAGCGCTGTTATAATAAACTGCTGTCTTTATGTCGCCTATCTCCGCATAAATGCGGTATATCCTGCCTATCTTCCCTTTGTCAATAAGCTCTTTGGCTTTTTTTACATAAGGACAGAGCCGTAACTGGAAACAAATACCAAGTTTTCTTTTTGCTTTCTTAGATGCCGCTATCATTCTATCCGCTTGTTCCACAGTAACAGCCATTGGTTTCTCGCACAACACATGTTTACCTGCTTTAAAAGCAGCAACAGCCTGTTCAGCGTGCATAGGATGAGGCGTAGCAAGGGTAACAACACCAACCTCTTTTTCTCTAAGAACGTCTTCCATGCTAAAATAGCTCTTTACCTTCAGTTTTTTAGCCTCCAGAGAGCACTTTTCTTTATTGACGTCGCATATGCCAGCGAGTTTTGCTAATCCCTTGTTTTCTATCACGCCAGCTATATGGTTCCGTCCTATAACTCCCGTAGCTCCTACTACTACAAAATTAAGTTTTTTCATTAAAATCACCTTTTGTAACTGCAGTGTTTCTTAGCAGTTTGCATCATTATTTTTATATTTTGCTCGGGCGTTTGATAAGCAATACCTTCTTCAGAATTAAATATATAACCGCCATTTTTCTTGCCGCTTTCCATAATTCTTATGGTCTCTTTTTCTACATATTCAGGCCTGCCCCGTTGTAATGTTTTTATGCCGTGAATATTGCCAAGCAGACATACTCTTTTGCCTACGGTCTCCTTAGCTTCCTTAATATCTATCCCTCCACCTATACTAAGAGCATCAGGATGCGTATCAGCCATTAATTCAAGATGCTGAAGAGACGACTCCCCAGCATGATAGAAAATGACAGCTCCCTCTTTTTTCAACGCTGTATTTAATTTTAGTGCTCCTTCAGCAGCAAATTCAGAATAGTGTTTTGGAGAGATAAAACCAGAGGAAGCAACGCAATCTCCCACCCAGATAGCATCTGCTCCGGCCTGAATTTGGGCTTTTCCCCATTCACTCATAAGTTCAACAAAGAAATCAGCTGTTTTTTTAAACAATTCCGGATCCTCAAAGAGAAGCATCAACGTATTCTCTGCTCCATATAATAATGCTACTGAGCTAAATGGAGCAGCTACCCTGCTACAAAGACAAATGGTATCTTTTAGCTCTTCTTTAATCCTGCTTATTGCTTCAAGAAAAGCCGGCATTCTTCCATCGCGCTGGAAATCAGGGAGTTTTAAAGTTTTAAGCATATCCCATGAAGCAGGTAAAAACTCATATGCACCTAAGGGAACATTTTTCTCTCCCTTTGTCTTTACTCCAAGGGGCTCAAATTCCATATTATCATCCGGATTAAGATAGACCCAGTCATAATTAAATCGTTTTACAGACTCTACTTCGCACTTAACCAGCTTATCAACATTGCAGGTATACTCCTCATATGTTATTCCAGCCATTCGCACATTAAAAAGTTCTGCCAGAGCGAAAACAGGGACTCTTTTGGGAATACCCAAATTAATACATGTTTGTATATCTTCCAAAACTCCTGAATATGCCATTATTGTTCCTTATCGTATTTTACACCGTTTATTTCCATTATTTTTTGCTTAAAAGAAGCATGGAAGCGACATTTGGCAAGGATAGATTTATCTTAATTTCCTTCCCTTTCCGCTTCCAATTATTTAACTTTCGCTGTCCTTGATATTCTACGGATAAGAGATACACCTTCTTTATTTTAGAGGCATCATCTACTCTTACTTTCAGAGATATATTTTTATGAGATTTACCTTTCTCCAGCACCGATCTCCTTCCGGGAAGAAGCGTTACGATATAATCAGACTCTCTGGTCTCAAATATATTACCTTCTATTCCTTCGGGTAAAGATATAGGATTAGGCGTTAAAACCCATTTTTTTCCTCGCAGATACGCCAACAAAGGCAAATATCTCCAGTAGATTTTAAGTTCTCTGGCATTAAAGATGTTTTTCTCTTGAGGATAAGGATAATTCGGGCCAGGAATATTATAACTTCTTTCTCCAGGGGCAGCATGGGGAAATGCTCCATATTTAAGACATGCCTTGAGCGCCTCTTCTCCTGTCCTCAGATAAAGAATTGGCTTAGCTATAGCAACATAGGCTAATTTCCCCAGAAAATTCAGCCGATGTTCTGACATTATTCCATCCACATACCTTTGAATCTCTACATTATAGGGCCCGTTAGAAAAAGCGCATTTCTTATGTTCAGTCAAAACTTCGCAGATTTTTTCCAGGGTTTTGTGATTGGAAAAATCTGTGTCACAAACAGCCCTATCGCCAATAGCGGTATGCCCGTCATCGTGTCCATAATCAATAAAGCGATAACTTAACTGGTCAACAAAAATACCAGCAATTTTGGGAAATCGCTTTATTATTTGTTTTACCTGGTCTACAAGATACTGATGCCAGCTCATGTCCGGATGAGGATTCATGTGGTAACAATTCATCTCCTCATTTGAAAACAAGGAAAATCCATAGCGCAGGCTACCATCCTCATTGCGAATAATTGCGTCAGCAAAATTCTTTTTAGCAAATTTCCTCATACAATCTCCCATCTGGAAATAGAGAAAAGTCCTGATGCCATATTTGTTTAACATGTCAATATAGCTGTTTATCCATTTAAATGTCAGGTTATCCAGACGATTGTCAGGTTTCTCTTCCCCGGCCAGCAGAATATAATTCCATGGCTCTTTATCAGGGACAAATTTACCGAAGTGAGGAAGGCAAAGAAGCTCACACCATCTCACTCCCAGTTTCTCAGCCCAGATTTTGATATTCTCCTCTCTTTCACCTGCGCAAGCATAGAGCTGGACTCCCTCTGCATCATATATCTCTTTATGGGGAGGGTCGAAATATTCCGGAAAGAGTTTATAGAACCAGCCCAGGCCAGGCCGCCAGTCTCCTTCATGGGATTTAATCATAATGGTAGCGGAAGGATTGGCTTTAAGGTTCAGATTAGCATGGCTGATAGTCAGCCCTTTACAATTATCTATGAGGAAAGTCAGATCGCCTTTGGGTGTACCCAGAGGTTCAGCAATAGAGAAACCTACATCGCAGTCAGGAATAAATAGAGAAATGATAGGAATAGGAATTCCATCATTAGCGTATGTAGCATATGGAAATCGGTAATAGATCCTCTCTATCTCGTCTGACCGGCCGGACATCTTGAAAGGCGCCCGCTCGTGAGGCGCCCATAATCTCCAGCCGAATGAGGCTTCTCCTTTGTAAATCTTTTCTAAATCTTTTTTGGAAAGCGGCAAATCTTCCGGGTAAGGAAGTTTAAAGCGAATCTCTACTGAACGATTATCTTTTTTATTAGATTCAAGCTCAACACTCCATGCAAAATGATCAGCATTTATTCGGAAGTCCTGAACCACTAAAAAATCGGCTCCGGGTATTTTTTTTCTTATTATTAAATGAATCTCCTTATTTTCTTTTCTAATTTCACTTTTAACCTGAGTACCAGTGTCAGAATAAAACTTTTTACCAAACGAGTCGTAAATCTCTATCTCTGCTTCCCTGCCTGAAAAAAGGTCTACTGATTTGTCTTTTAGAATAAAATTTTTCACACTGCCATTATCTTTCAAAATGACTATTTTTGAATTTCTATTCTCTAAGACCCATTCCTGCTTGTTGTCTCTGATAGAAAGGCTATCTCTTTTCTTCATTTACTTATCCCTTTATTAAGTTATAGTAATACCGCCATCAACTACAAAGATTCCACCTGTACAATAAGAGGCTTCGTCGGAAGCCAGGAAAAGAGCCATGTTGGCCACTTCCTCCGGTGTCCCATATCTTCCACTGGGAGTGGTAGAAAAAAACTTTTTCTCGTCAAAATCAAGATTTTCTTTACTGCTCTGGTTAAGCATTGGTGTATCAATCGCTGTTGGGACAATACAATTTACACGCACCTTTTTAGGACCGTATTCGACTGCCATTGATCGAGTCAAAGAGATAATTGCTCCTTTTGTTGCGGTATAAGCATCACAGTTAGGGACTCCGATTACTCCGGCGCTGGAAGATGTATTGATAACCACGCCTCCTTCACTTTTGATGATTTCAGGGATACCATATTTACAGCATAAAAAAGTCCCTTTCAGGTTTACATTAAGGACCAGGTCCCATGTTTCTTCCGCAATTCCTGTCACCATCCTGTCCTGATTAGGCAAGAATATACCTGCATTATTATAAAGAATATGTACCGCACTATACTTCTCTACCGTAATCTTGAAAAGTTTCTCAACTTCTTCACTCCGGGAAACATCAGTCTGAACAAAAATTGCTTCTCCGCCATTTTCGATAATCCTGCTCACAGTGTCTTCACCTTTTTTTGCATTATTATCTACTACTGCTACCCGAGCGCCTTCCCTGCTGAAAATTAAAGCCGCTGTCCGCCCTATTCCGCTGCCTGCTCCGGTAATAACTGCGACTTTATCTTTTAAACGCATTCTCTTTTCCTCCTCTTTTCATTGCCACAAACAAGATCGTCTTGATTATTTCTTTCAAATTTATTTGCTGATTTTCTCATCTAAATTTTCCCATTACCTTCCGTAGCTAAAGTGTTACATACTACATTTAAAGAAGTCAAGAGAAACATTACATCTCCATAACTGTAGAACCCATATTCCTTTTTAATTGCCTCTTTGTAAGCCTTCATTATAAGTTTTCTACCCGCAAAGGCGTGTATTAAGATCAATAGAGTTGACTTTGGAAGATGAAAGTTTGTAATAATGGCATCTACCACCTTAAATTTATACCCAGGATATATAAAAAGATCTGTCCATGCTG
>DAOVKY010000019.1 GCA_030631525.1 bacterium | reverse complement strand
TCTACGCCGTATGATGCAAAAGGATTAATGAAATCGGCCATTCGAGACAACAATGCCGTTGTTTACCTGTATCACAAGGCTTTACTGGGATCTACAGGGGAAATTCCGGAAGAAGAATATCTTGTTCCATTGGGTCAGGCGGATATTAAAAGGGAAGGGAAAGATATAACTATAGTGGCTACCTCATTGATGGTGCACCAGGTCATGGCTATTGCTGTTGCTCTTGAGAAAGAAGGTGTCGATATTGAGGTGATTGATCCAAGAACACTAGTTCCCTTAGATAAGAAAACGATCATTGATTCAGTTAAGAAGACAGGTAAACTTGTTGTCGTCAGTGAAGACCATCAGACATGTGGAGTAACCTCCGAGATTGCGTCTATCGTTGCTGAAGAAGCATTCGACTACCTTGATGCTCCCATCAAACGGGTTGGGGTGATGGATACCCCAATACCTTTTGCCCCTGCTTCAGAAAATTATGTGTTGCCAAATGAAGAACGTATAATAGCTGCGATTAGAGAGACAATCAAAGAATGAATAGTTCAGAGAGAACAAGACGTTTCATTCAAGAACTCAATCATGGTCATACTAAACTACTTCAGAATTAGTATAATAGATTTATTAGACTAACATGCGCCTGTAGCTCAGATGGATAGAGCGTTGGGTTGCGGACCCAAAGGTCGGAGGTTCAAATCCTCTCAGGCGTGCCGTAACGGAGAGGTCGCGTAGTCTGGCTTAGCGCGCACGCTTGGAAAGCGTGTAATCTGAAAGGGTTCGAGGGTTCAAATCCCTCCCTCTCCGCCAGTTTCTCTCAGCTTCTTTCATTCACGGTGCCTTTTTCCGAGAAGTATAATATCTCGTAGTTCTTCAATGCTTTTAGCATGTAACCAGTCTTTGTCAAAGTTTGTGTCTTGCGTAATTTGCGCAATTGCTGATAAAGCGCGCAGATGAAAATTCCTTTCATCACGTGTGCCAACTAATATGAATACAGCATAAACAGGAGTTGACGATTCTATAAAGTTAATGCCAGCTTCGCATCTTACTATAACTAGTTCGAATTTGTGATTACCGTCAATAATTATATGCGGAATCGCCAGCCCTGGCTTTATTACTGTTGTTGAAGCTTTCTCCCGCGCAATTAAAGAATCAAGCAATTGCTTTACATTCATGTTTAATCTGTTGGCGAATTTCTCTGCAATAATTGTGAAGAATTCTTTAAGTGTAGCTTGTTTTGTTATATCAATCACTTCGCAGTTTTTTACCAGTTCATCAAATCTATCTTCTATTATCTTATCCCGCTCTTTTAGAACTTCACGGAGTTCAGCTCCTAATGAATCACCTGCAATCTCCTTAGCAGTTATGCGCTCAACAATATGTATCAAAGCTGACTTGCGCATAGATATCCTGCGAACATAAATCCTATGCCATAGAATACTGGCAAGTATAAAGATTCCTGTGCCCCAAAGTGCTATCCCACCCATCGCATATATTAGGAACCCATAACAGATGATTCCTGCTATTTGTAACCAGGGATACAATGGCGAGCGGAATGTTGGCTTGTAATTCAGAATTTTGCTCTCACGCATAATAATGCATGCAAGTATTCCAAACATAAATAATATGATTTTCATAACAGATGCTACTTTTACAAGACTTTCCAGTCTTAGAAACATTATAGTTATTATCATGAAAATCCCTGTAAATATTATAGAAAAGTGTGGTGTATTAAATCGTTTGCTTATATTTGCAAAAAATCCGGGCAGGAGTTGATCGCGGCTCATTGCCATAGGAAAACGAGATGCAGCCAATATGCCTGCATTGGCAGTAGAAATAAAAGCAAGTATTGCGGCGACTGCCATAACCAAGCTGCCGATTTTACCAAATATCTTATATCCTCCGGTTGATATTGGAGTCAGGGAATTTGCCAGTTCATGCTTGTCGAGCAAACCCACTGTTACAGAAATTACCAAACCATAGAGAAGCAGTACAACGCAAAATGCCAGTATCATTCCATACGGGATATTCTTTGTAGGATTTTTAACTTCTTCTGCAATACTTGCAACTTTTGTCAATCCGCCGAATGATATAAAGACCATACCTGCTGCTGCAAACAGTACATGGTTATCGGACAGTTTAAAAGGAGTGTATCTGTTAGCCTCAATAAACATTGTTCCGCGAGATATATATAAAATCAATAAACTGATAAGCAGAATTACAAAGAAAACCTGAAACTTTCCTGTGAATTTAACGCTCATCAAGTTGAGAATTATAAAAAAAACACAGAATCCTATGGCAATAAATTTAATCTGCAAATCTGTAATATTCGGATTGATTAATGTTGCAAATACACCAATACCAACTAATGAGAATGCACTTTTAAGGCTTAGCGAAAACCAACTGGCGAATCCACCTATTGTGCCTGCTGCTGAACCCATGCTTCGTTCAATAAAGAAGTAATCACCGCCAGCTTTAGGCATAGCTGTAGTCAGCTCAGCCTTAGCAAATAATGCAGGTAGAATAAGTATGCCTGCCAGGATATAGACTAAGATCACTGCTGGGCCAACTTTAGCGTAGATCAGCCCGGGAAGAATAAATAATCCTGAACTTATCATTGCGCCGGCAGCAATGCAAAACACATCAATACCACCCAGCCGGCGGATTAATCTCTTGCCTTGATTATTATGAGACATAACCTATATATTATACTGCCAAATCTTATAATTGCGAGAACTTTTAGTAAAACGCAAGATATTACAAATTAAGACAATATAATTTGAGAAATATAGTTATGTTAAAAGATATACTCTCTCAAAAAGGAGTATTAACTATGATGACAGATTTGGAAATTGCGCAAGCTGCAAAACTTAAACCAATTCAGGAGATTGCTAAAAATATTGGTCTAAAAGATGATGAACTGGAATTGTATGGTAAACATAAGGCAAAAATTATTCTTGAAGTCCAGGATAGGTTACATACACAATCAAATGGTAAGTATATTGATGTAACAGCCATTACTCCTACTCCTCTTGGTGAAGGAAAAACTGTTACAACCATTGGCCTGAGTATGGCGCTTAACAGAATAGGCAAAAAGACAATTACTGCAATAAGACAACCTTCAATGGGTCCCACATTCGGAATTAAGGGTGGTGCGGCTGGCGGAGGGTATTCACAGGTTGTGCCTATGGAGGACTTCAATCTTCATCTTACAGGCGACATACATGCTGTAGGAGTGGCTCACAATCTTCTTGCAGCTTTTATTGATAATTCTCTTCAGAAAAAGAATCCATTAAATATAGATCCATTTAGTATTACATGGCGTCGTGTTGTTGATATCAGCGATAGAGCTCTGAGAAACATTGTAATAGGCCTGGGCGGTAAGATAGATGGAGTTCCCAGAGAAACTGGTTTTGATATAACTGTAGCTTCAGAGGTTATGGCAATCCTTGCTTTAACAACAGACTTAAAAGATTTAAGAAAAAGGTTGGGGAAAATAGTGATTGGCTATACAAGAGATGCGAAGCCTGTAACAGCTGAAGATCTTAAATGCGCAGGTGCAATGACTGTTCTGATGAAAGACGCGATAAAGCCAACTTTAATGCAGACATTAGAGAATACGCCTGTGTTTGTTCATGCTGGCCCATTTGCAAATATCGCTCATGGTAATAGTTCTATACTTGCTGATAAAATAGGACTTAAACTTGCTGATTATGTGGTAACAGAGAGTGGATTTGGAGCGGATTGCGGAGCGGAAAAATTCCTTAATATCAAATGCCGTTACAGTAAACTAGTTCCTGATGCAGCTGTAATAGTATGTACTGTTAGGGCGCTTAAGATGCATAGCGGGGATTTTACGGTCGTTGCAGGAAAACCGCTGAGTGAGGGATTAATCAAGGAAAATCCGGATGCTATTGAGCGTGGAGCTTGTAATCTAGAGAAACATATTGAGAATATGAAACTGTTTGGAATCCCTGTGGTAGTTGCTGTAAATAGATTCACCACTGATACGGATAAGGAAATAGAATTAATAAGAGATATAGCTAAAAGGGCTGGCGCAGAAGATGCTGTTGAGAGTACTGTATGGGCTGATGGTGGCAAAGGAGGAGAAGAGCTTGCAGAAAAGGTTGTTGAAGCTGCTGAGAAGCCAAGTGAATTCAAATTTCTGTACGATATAGAACAATCGATAGAAGATAAGATGACTATCATTGCAAAAAAGATTTACGGAGCTGATGGGATAGATATTTCTCCTGTGGTAAGAAAGAAGATGCGTATGTATGAAGAAAACGGACTTGATAAACTTCCTATCTGTATGGCAAAGACACATCTTTCGCTTTCTCATGATCCGAAATTAAAAGGAAGACCCAAAAATTTCACAATCCCGATAAAAGATATCAGACTATCTGCAGGAGCGGGGTTTCTTTATCCTCTATTAGGAGATATGCGAACCATGCCTGGACTCCCAACCACACCTGCTGGTACAAATGTGGATATTGATAGTACAGGCAAAACTGTTGGATTGTTTTGATTTTGGTTTAAAGCTTATGAATTTCAAAATTTTCTATTGACATCATACAAACTTTGTATGTATATTAATAATGTAAAGTTTATATGATAATATGATTTGGAGGTAAAATGAATACAAGTACAGTTAATATATCTTTTAGAAGGAATTTACTGACTCAAATTGACCAAATAGCTCGCAAAGAATCACGCTCTAGATCAGAACTTATCAGGGAAGCAGCGCGTATATATATTGAAAGAAAAGAAAAATGGGAGAATATATTTAAATTTGGGAAACGGCAAACTTCAAAATTAGGGCTCTCTAAAAAAGACATATTTGAAGAAATTACTAAGTATCGAGAGCAAAAAAGCTAAAGGAAATATATTTGTATAAAATTGTTCTTGATACTAATGTCTTAATTTCTGGAATTGTTTTCGGTGGTAAGCCGCGAACTATTTTAGAAGATGTTATAGAAAGAAAGTTTAAGCTGGCTGTTTCTGAACCAATTCTGGAAGAGATTCAGGCTGTTCTAGAAGGGAAAAAGTTTCAATATTCTCCACAAATTACACATAATATTTTAAATGAGATTATAACAATTTCTGAATTTATTAATCCCAAAATTAAAATTAACATAATAAAAAAAGATACTGATGATAATAAGATTCTTGAATGTGCTTTGGAATATGAAGCGGATTTTATCATATCAGGAGACGCTCACTTACTAAAAATTGAGAAATTTAAGAATATAAGGATTATAAATCCTGCAGATTTTATAGATGAAATATTATGCCTTTGAAGAGCGAAAAAGGGTTCAAAAATAGCACACCAAAATTCATCATTTGAAAAAAAGGACTTGTATTTTAAAAAAACTTAATTAGAATTACATAAACGTTTGAAAAATTAACTTTGGAAGGAGGTGTAAAAGAATATGTGGAGTTTAATTGGAGGAATAGCTGCTATAGTCCTTGGAGCTTTGGGATTAAAAATATGGTGGTTGCTTTTTCTAAAAGGTCTTGCTGCTACTGTTCCGGCAATATTGGTTCTTGGCGGTATAGCTGCTGTTGCTGCTGGCATCAGTTCTATTAAAGATGATATTGCAGTTAAAAAGGAGAAAGATGAAGAAAAAGAAGCGCCAGTTGCTGAAGAAGTAAAAGCAGAAGAGAAACCCGTTGCTGAGGAAGTGAAACCAGAGGAGAAAAAGGAAGAAGAGAAAAGCGAATAAAAATTTTTAAATAGTTAAAGGGACAGAGTGAAGCACGGAAATTGTGATTAATCTGTCCCTTTTATTGCTTTATGAAGATAAGGAGTAAAAGAGAATGTCTAAATATCTGAAACTGGTTTTTGTATCATTGATTCTTATAGTTATTGGGCTTGCTTCAGAAGCCTCTCATGCGCAAAGCAAAAAAGAGGCTTCTGGTATTAATGCGCTTGCGCTTCAGAACGTCTTTGCTGACATAGCTGAGAAGGTAAAACCTGCAGTTGTACAGATAACTACTGAGAAAATCACAACATATACTCGAAGATATTGGGATCCATTTGAAGATTTCTTCAGCTCGCCATTTGATGCTTTTGGAGGAAGACGACAGCAGAAACAACGTCCTCAAAAACAATACAAACACAAACAACGAGGACTTGGTTCAGGATTTATATTCAGGGATGATGGATACATATTAACAAATAATCATGTAATAAAAGATGTTGACAGCATCAAGGTTAAATTACCGGGAATAGACAAAGAATACAAAGCTGAACTTGTTGGAAGTGACTCAAAAACTGATATTGCCATAATAAAAATAAGAACAGATAAGAAGCTCATTTCACTTAAACTTGGAGATTCAGAAAAAATCAGAGTTGGAGAATGGGCAATTGCAGTAGGTAACCCCTTTGGTCTCGAGCAGACTGTTACAATTGGTGTGATCAGCGCTAAAGGCAGACATGGTTTTGGGATTACACAATATGAAGATTTTATACAAACCGACGCTTCAATAAATCAAGGAAATAGCGGAGGCCCTTTACTAAATATAAAGGGAGAAGTTATAGGCATTAATACGTTCATTCTTGCGCCATCCATGTCACAGGGTATAGGCTTTGCCATACCAATCAATATGGCAAAGGATATAACCAGCCAACTCATCAAAAAAGGCAAAGTAACAAGAGGATGGTTGGGAGTTATTATACAGTCTGTAAGTGAAGAGATTATGGATGCTTTTAGCCTATCGACTCGGGACGGAGCACTAATCAGCGATTTTACATCTGATGACAGACCTGCAAAAAAAGCAGGTATAAAGCAAGGAGACGTTATAATAGAATTTAACGGCAAAAAAATAAAAGACGTCTCAGATCTCCAGAAGATAGTTGCTCATGCAGAAATAGATAAAAAGATTTCTGTTAAGGTTATAAGAAAAGGGAAAGAGAAAAACTTTTATATAGTAATAAAAGAAATGCCTGAGAAATTAGGTGAGGTCTCTGTCGTTTCTCAACCTGAAGAATCGTGGATAGGCCTGGAAGTTCAGAATATCTCAGAAGATATTGCTTCCAAACTTGGGATAAAAGACACTGAAGGCGTTATTGTAATAGATATTTCTCCTGATGGCGTTGCAGAAGAAGCAGGTATTAAAAAAGGAGATATTATTAGAGAAATAAATGGGCAGAAAATACGTAATTTAGGCGACTATAACACTGCTATCAATAGAATCAAGGACGAAAATTCTGCAGTATTTCTTATAAGACGCGGTAAGTATTCAACATATGTAATTATCAAACGTTAATATTCTAGGAATAAATAATGCAAATTGGAGATGTAAGGAACATAAGAAATATCGGCATTATGGCTCACATTGATGCGGGTAAAACAACCACGACAGAAAGAATATTATTCTTTGCAGGCAGAATACATCGCATAGGAGAAGTTCATGACGGGGCTGCTACAATGGACTGGATGGAACAGGAAAGAGAGCGGGGGATAACAATTACGTCTGCGGCTACAACATGTGTCTGGCGTGGTCATAACATTAATATCATTGACACTCCGGGACATGTGGATTTCACTGCAGAGGTAGAAAGAAGTCTAAGGGTTTTAGATGGTGCAATAGCAATATTTTGCGCAGTTGGCGGTGTAGAGCCGCAAACTGAAACTGTATGGAGACAGTCGGAAAAATATAAAATTCCCAAGATTGTCTTTATTAATAAGATGGATAGAATGGGAGCAGATTTTTTTGCTGTGCTTGAGATGATAGACAATAAACTTGGGGTCAATTATGTGCCAATTCAGCTGCCTATTGGAAAGGAAGATAATTTTCAGGGCATTATAGATATTGTTGAAGAAAAAGCATTTTTGTTCAAACCAGAAGACAGTATAGAAGAGCCAATAGAACAGGGGATTCCAGAAGATTATACAGAAATAACAAAGAAATATAGGAATAAGCTAATAGAAAAGCTTGCTGATACAGATGATAGTCTCATGCATAAGTATATTGAAAATCAGACAATTACAATAGATGAAATTAAGAATTCTCTTAACAAGGCAACTATAAGGTCTAAGATATTTCCTGTATTATGCGGAGCAGCCTTCAAGAACAAGGGAGTCAGGAGACTTATGGAAGCTGTTGTTGATTATCTGCCAAGTCCTGAAGATGCCCCGCCTGTTGAAGTTATAGACAGCGATTCGGAAGAAAAGAGTCTGTTCCGTTTTGGAGAGAAAAAGGATTTGCTGGGACTTGCTTTTAAGATTGCTGTTGATTCTCATATTGGGAAACTTATTTATTGTAGAATATATTCAGGTTCAATAAAGAAAGGTGAATATGTTTTCAAGGCAGGGTCATCAAAGAAAGAAAGAATATCCCGTATTGTAAAGATGCATGCTAATAAAAAAGAGGCAGTGGATAGTCTCAATGCAGGAGACATA
The DNA here is from genome assembly GCA_030631525.1 of bacterium. Classification (GTDB taxonomy): domain Bacteria; phylum JAHJDO01; class JAHJDO01; order JAHJDO01; family JAHJDO01; genus JAHJDO01. The sequence goes on along the minus strand of DAOVKY010000019.1, from coordinate 450 downwards.
GGAGCAATAATCGGGCCAATGAACATTACTACCGGCGATACAATATGTAAACAAAATTCCAATCTTTTTCTTGAGAACATAGAATTTCCAACACCTGTAATTTCAGTGGCAATTGAAGCAAAAAACAAGATTGAGCAAGAGAAACTTTCAGATTCAATAAGAAAATTATCTAATGAGGACCCAACATTCAATTTCTTTTTTAATGAAGAGACATCTCAAACTATTCTTTCCGGTATGGGTGAACTGCATCTTGAAATCCTGGTAGATAGATTAAAGAGGGAGTTTAATGTATCTGCGAATGTAGGCAAGCCTAAAGTTGCCTTTAAGGAGACAATAACCAATATGCAGGAAGAAAAGTATAAACATCAGAAACAAACCGGCGGAAGAGGGCAATTTGCAGAAGTACACATAGAACTAATTCCTGCAAAGAAAGGCGAGGGGTTTGAATTT
>DAOVKY010000113.1 GCA_030631525.1 bacterium | reverse complement strand
TGATTTTACCAAAAGTTCTCCTATCTGCTTTTTTGCCTACTCCTGCCGTAGGTATAGTTGAAATCACAGCTATATCTACTTCTTCTAAGATTTGCTCGGGGATATCGTCTACCTTTTCATCCGGCTCAAGCACTAATCCTGCCTTTATACCAAGAGATTTTATATACCGGATTGTCTTAAGAAGTTTTTCCTTACTTTCGAAGGCATCGAATTGAACATCAATACTTGAAACTACACCTGTATTGGCAAATGCTTCAAGATATTCAAATGAAGGCCGCCGATATAATAGGTGAACATCAAAAGGTATATTAACACCCCTCTCTATCATTGCTTCTATAAGTGCAGATGTAAACTGTTTGGTATTATCAGGATAATCTTTATTCTCATTTGTTCTTTTTGTATTTAGGAAATAATTCTCATCCCTCACATCAAAATGTATTCCATCAGCACCCATATTTTGCATCTCTAAAGCTTTCTCGATTAACTCTCCATCTCCTACTTCACCTAAAACAGAAAGAGGAATATAGATTTTAATATTTAACCCAATAAAGGCAGTATCGAGTATGCCGCCATCAGTAGATTGAACTATTAAATTCATCTCCTTTGTATTGGCATTGTAAATATTCCTAACAACAAAATTATTTTTCTCTAAAAATTTTCCTATTGTGTCTGGTGTAAAATGCCAAAGATGATCAAGCCAAATAAAAGATGGATTTGCCGGTCCTAAATCTATCGACTTTTGATGTGCATTATTAGGAATTTCAATAAAAATAAGTAACCCCTCGGGTTTAAGAATGCGTTTTATTTCGCATAGTAATTCACCTGGCTGACTAATATGTTCTATCGTCCGGGCTAATACAATAATATCAAATTCGTCTTTATTAAATTTTTGGTCTTTTAATTCCCCAAGGCGAATATCAATAGATATACCATAACGATCAATATTCTTAGCCTTATCAATGCCAATTAAATTCTTGGTAGGCCATTCTTTATTCTTAAATAAGTAATACAACATATATCCTCTACCGCAACCAACATCAAGCAACTTTCCATGTAATTTTTCTCGATTGTGTCTTTTAATGTATTTTGTAAGAAAATCTGCGTCTTGCCCACCTTGAATCTCTAATTTATCTATTTTTGTGCCACTAGGATGTTGTTCTAAATTAAATCCTTCTTGCAAATAATCATAAGCCTTTAAATTTTGATCAGTGACTATTGGTTGGGGATTAGCATATATTAAGCCACAATCATTACATTTTACTATTCTGTTATGAGAACTATAATACATCACTTCATAATTAGCTGTACCACATAAACAGTTAATGCCTATCCATTTATCAATTCTATACTCTTTTTTTACAAACCCCTTTTCACCTTCTAAAGGTAAGTAAACATTTTTATCTTCAACACCTTCAATATTAGCTATAGCCTTTACCGATCCAAAATCCTTTAATATATCGGTCTTAACACCGACCTTAAAAATGGGAACATTTTTATAAAACTCCTTAGCCTGCGATAGAATTGCTTCCTTTTGTGTTGGCTGGGATTTATAAATCTTAATTTGAGTTATTATGGTCTCTTCATCAAAATGAAGTTTATTTTGAGGGAATAATGTACGGATGGCATCTCTTACGTCTTGCTCAGTTAACCCCTTTGCCCAGCGCATCTGCCCATTCTTATGGCAAACAAGAGCAAAGGTCTCAGCATCGAATCCTTCTGGTGGGCCGCGAATTTTTCCTGAATCTTTGAGGCCCTGACAGATAGCCTTTATGTCTTCACCAAGATATCTAAATTCCTGCTCAAATGGTTTTACAAAAGGATATTTAGATAGTATATCAAACATAGCTAAAGCAGTAATAACGTATCTTCCATCTCTACTTCTCTGTTTCAACAAGAAGTTATAGATAATCTTTAATGATTCATTTTTAATAATTCCTTCACTATATTTCCAAAAGTGATTTAAAGATTGCTTCTTATGAGGGTAGTTTCCTTCGTATTCAAGTGCCTGCATTAGCTTTTGCAATTTGTCTAATTGCGCCAGTAGATGAGCTTCTTCGGTTTTGCCTTGAGCATATTCTTCCCAAAGAGATTTAGCCTCAGCATCACCAATTTTCTCCATAGCTGCTTCTTCACGCTGATACTTTTCCTCCTTTGAGATAGAGCCTGGAACCATATCGCCTGTAATTACTTCTGCCCAATCATGTACTACAGCCATCTTTATTAATTTAGGCAAATCTTTCATTTTAAGCTTTCTTCCTAAAACTGAGGCAAGCACCATTAGCATCAAAGTATGTTCAGCCACAGTTTCTGGATTAGGTATACCTATGTCTACCCAGCCCTGTCGTTCTAAACTGTTTAACTTTTGCCACACGTCAGGCCTATCAAGGATTTTGCCAATACCTGCTTCTAATTCCGGAAAATCGGAAAATTTATTTTTAGCTTTCTGCCTTTTCTCTGGATTCAACAGACTCATATCATTAACAATCGATTCCAACTCTTTATATTGACTTTTTATTTTCCGAACCAGCATACTAACGTATTCATATTCATCTTTGATTATAAGTAACCCGCCTTTATTTTCACCGTCTTCTATTATTTCACCTTCATAACGCTGAAATGATGACTTCTCATTAAAAGAATCTACCAAACCCCGCAAATTTTCACTATTAAAACTCCTGATATGCCCCCACACAGGATCTGGCTTTTTCTCATAAGGCACATGAATAAGATGGAATCCCACACCCTCTTCAACCATATGAGAAACAATTTTATCTTGCGTTTCCACCCCAACGTGCTCATAGAAATCATTTGCTATTACAATAGCACCTGGTTTATAGCTTACCTTTTCAGCATGACCTTCATCTGGAACAACATAAGAGAAATTTAACCCAGTTTTATTACCTTTCAAGTTATACTTCTCCTTACAGCGCTCATATTCAGCTTCCCCAAATTTTTTAAACACTTCCTTGTCGGGATCAACAAGATAAAAGTTTACCTCAAGAATAACTTTCTTTTCTTCTGCCAACTCATTTAACTTTCTAGCAGCAATTGCGCCAAAAAATCCATCCGCAGCTCCTATATCATAAATATCTAACTCTAAAATAGAAGCTTCGGGGATATCTAAAACATCTAACTGTAATTTCTCCAAGATATACTGAATAATTTCCTCTATCTCTTCATCTATAATATGCTGCTTAGCTATACGATCTTTAAGAACTTTGCTTTTGCCGTATCTTTCTTTCGGAATTCGCGTTGACGATTTCTTAAAATGTTCCTTAATGTTATTTATAAAGTAGCAATCATAGACATTTAAAATCTCCCCCTCTGGAATCTTCTTCTGTAGAAGTTCCAATATTGTCCAAAAAACCGATATATGTGATTGTTTCAAGTTCAGTTTTTCATTTTCATCAAGCTCTATCTGACTTTCTTCCTCTGAAATCAATTTAAACAACTTGGACAAATGCCCAATGAAATTCCCATTAAATCTATCCGGGTTTTTAATAAACTTAACTTTTTCTTCTGCATTATTATTCAATACAAACAAAATTATGAGATTTTCTTCTTCCTCTGCACACAGTCTAATATCCTTTATAATTCCTTGATAAAATTCTTTAAACCACTCTATCTCTTGCTGCATTTCTTCACTCCAAGACCTAAATTGTAAAATTAACGGTTCGCCCCTTTCTTCATTGGTCTCAGCAATACGAACATGTTTACATTTAATTTCTCCATATCCATGTTCATCAGGAACTTTAGGGAGAATTAAGCGGTTATCTAAACCATAAAGTATCGAATCTAAAGAACCGCCGTCGAAAGAAGCCTTTTCTCTTAACTTCTCAATAGCCTGTCGGGAAGTTAAGCCTTTTTCATTATTCAACACATAACTTCCCGAAACAAAAATATTTGCTCCGTTTCTACTTGCATAAGGAATTTCTTTATCATCTATCCCTCCCTGGACCATAATATCTTCTAAGAACCCTCTCTTTCTAAGCTC
>DAOVKY010000187.1 GCA_030631525.1 bacterium | reverse complement strand
TTTTCTATCAAAGAAACACGGGTAAGGAATAATGTGTGGCAAGACAATTTAAGCTTATGGAACGATGCTGTAAAAAAGTCCCCTCAGAAGTTCAGGCCGAATTTTAATCTGGGCAATGCTCTGGCCGACAATGCCCAATATGAGCAAGCTATATTGTATTATAAAAAAGCTCTAAAGATCATGCCTCAGCATATTGGAGCTCATCTTAATATTGGAAATATATATTCCGTGATAAAAAATTCGAAAATGGCTTTGCAGCATTTTCAGGCAGCGGCTTTTATAGATACAGAGAGCGGTGCGGCCTATTACAACCTTGCCAATGAGCTGTCTTCTCTTAAAAAAACAGATGCAGCCATCGAAAATTATCACAAGGCTCTTGCCCTCATGCCTGCATTTGCCGGCGGATATATCAATCTGGGTATAGCTCAGGAAGAGAATGGGCATATGATGGAAGCTGTCGCTTCCTATGAAAAGGCTGTTCAGATAGACAGGAAAGCCGCCAATGCTTATCTCAATCTGGCCAATATTTTCAGAAGGCAGAAAAAGATCGATGAGGCGAAAAAGTATTATCGTTTTGTTATAGAGATCAAGCCTGAGGAGGTCAAGGCTTATTGCGGTCTGGGCATTATTCTGCATGGCCTGGGGCAAAAATTTGAATCAGAAAAAGTTTTTAAAAAAGCCATTTCTATTGATCCGAAATTTGCGGAGAGCTTTTTCTATCTTGCCGAAGTATTAAGAGACCGGGGAAGGGTGAGAGAAGCAATCCATAATTATTTACAGTCCTTGAAATTGCGACCGGATTGGGCAAGGCCGGCCATAAGAATGGCACAGATCTTTGCGACAACAAAGGACAAGACGATCTTTCATCCTGATAAAGCTTATGATCTGGCCATCTATGCCTGTGAACTGACCCATTACGGGCACCCTTCTGCTCTGGAAGCACTGGCTCTGGCCTATTCTGCCATGGGACAGGGAAAAGAAGCAGAAACATCCGGTGAAGAAGCCCTTCGTCTGGCAAGAGAGTCCGGTCATTTCAGGCTTGAAGTCGAGATCAGAAAAAGATTAAAGGATTTTCAGATAATTGAAGCAGGCAGATTAAAGGCAGAAGATAGAAGATAGAAGATAGAAAGTATAATATATTAAACTAGAGATAAAGACAAAAGAGTATCCCTTTTTTCTTTTAATATATATCATCGACTCATGTCGGTAATGATAATATAATCCTTAATGACGGAGTTTATATGCAATAAGATAAGATTGCTATATTCTTTGGCCTGGAAAGTATATTTTGAAGGTGATGAAGGTATTTATATTAATGGAGGTAGCGATAAAATGTTTAAAAACATGACTACAAAAAAAACAATAATTGCTTATCAGTTAATGGGATTTTTAATTGTCATAGTTTTATTATGGCTGAATGAAATATTTGATCTTCCTCACAAGCTTTTCGGTGCTGCAGCAACACCGATAAACTGGGTTGAAAGTATTTTTGAAACGGTTATTGTTCTTGTTTTTTGTGCATTTGTAACTTATTTTTCCTGGCAATCTTTAAAACGCATTAAATATTTGGAACGTTTTTTATTTGTCTGTTCTTTTTGCAAAAAAATTCGTTTTAAAAAGAAATGGATTCCTATTGAAGATTATATAAGAGAACATTCGGAGTCAGAATTTTCTCATAGTTTATGCCCTGAGTGTGCTGAAAAACATTATGGAGATTTCTTAAAACACGAAGAAAGCATAACGATTAACAAAGAAATCGATTAAATATCTTTGAAATATTTTAATATTTTTTGGGTTTAATTCCATACAGATTGCTGCATCATTCCCGCGAAATTTATCCCGCACTTGATGCGGAAGCGAGAATCTACAGGAATAGACTCCTGCTTTCGCTAGTATAATGCGTCTAACATTTCTTTACCCCGTAATGATATCAAATGTAAAGTTATACATGAGACATTACATGTGCAATACTAACCCGGGGAGTTCTGGCTGAATTTATAAAAACATTACATGTTACAACTCTAAAAGTTATATACTATAAAGAGGGGGAAAGAATTACTTAAAGTTAATTTTTACTATTTTGTTGCCTTAATTATATAGAAAAATCAAGGCAAGCTCATAAGGACTTTGCTTTTTTGTTTATTCCAGGAGGCGATACAAGATGAAAGACCAACTTTTAAATGAATTGGTAGAAATGCGTCAAAAGCTTTCTGAATTGGAAATATCAAGAGTTCGGCACAGACAGGCGGAAGAGGAACTTCGGGAGACGCGTGACTATCTGGAAAACCTGATTAACTATACAAATGCTCCTTTTATTGTCTGGGACACGGAGTTTAAGATTACCCGTTTCAACCATGCTTTTGAGCGTCTTACGGGCCATACATCTGATGAAATCATTGGCCAAAAATTGGACATACTTTTTCCTGAAGCAAGCCGGGATGAGTCACTAAGCAAGATCAAACGTACCCTGAGTGGTGAATACTGGAAGTCAGTGGAAATCCCGATTCTTCGCCAGAATGGAAATGTTCGGGTGGCACTCTGGAACTCAGCCAATATCTATGCTGGAGACGGCGTTAGTCTTTTAGCTACCATAGCCCAGGGGCAGGACATCACGGAGCGAAAGCAGGCGGAAGAGGAACTAAAGCAATCCGAGGAGAAGCTGCGATCAATTCTTAACAGTATGATTGATTACTGCTATATTGTTTCTAAAGATTATAAAATAGAATTTATGAATA
>DAOVKY010000091.1 GCA_030631525.1 bacterium | reverse complement strand
CCTGATTTCCACAGAACCTTTCTCTAACAATGTCTTATTTATAGAACCAGACACAAAGATAGACATTAAAAACGCTATTGCCAGCACTATACCGCTTACTGTTATCATAGAACGACCAAGCCTTACTTTTATACTCTTCACACTTATTTCAACCGCTTTACTTAGCGGAAGAATTACTTGCTTTCCAATCTTCTCTTTTTGATGTGTCATTAAATTTTCTCCTGTTCAGGCGCTGCGATCGCTATAAGCCCCCTGCGCGTTAACTGCTCTAAATATACAAGAAGCGATTTTTCCGCTTTTTCTTTACCTAAACTATACTTCTTACTGAATATTTTTATTATATCATTTACGGTTTTATTTCCGTCACACAATGTCCACACACAAGCGCCTATTTTATCTAAAATAATTTTTCTGGTTTCAGGCAGCTTAAACAACTTTGATAATAAAATAACTAATTTTGTCTTCTTTCTATGTATAGTAATTTCTAATTCGTCATTGTCAATTTCTTTCACACTAACCGCCTCATTCCTTACTGGTCTTGACATTAAAAGTTTTTCCTCTCTCTCATTCAAAATACTATCTGTGATACTGACTTAAAAATAAGAGCAATAGCTACTGATACCATAGCTATCAATCCAACTCCGCAGGCATAACCTGCGTATAATAATGGTGCGTATGATCTCCACTTTTTTGCGCCAAATTTCTTAGCAAAATAGAACCTGCCTAAAAGAGCGCCAATAAACATAGGAATTATGTGATGCGGCCACCAGCCGGTTACTCCTGCAATCATTCCGTAAAAAAGCGCAATAGGTAATTTTAAAATACTTATCAAGCCAAATATTCCCAACCCAGCCACTGTGCTCCACATAATACGGGATGATTTAATTGCTTCCAGCATCCATGGGCTGCCTCCTTTAATTGTTGTAGAAACCCATAATGCCTGAAACGTTGCTGTAAGAGGCCACATTTTATTTATATACGCATAAGCTGCAGCAGGAATCGGACCCATCCGCCATATTATTTCGCAAAAAAGAAAACTGCAGAATGCCATAATAACAAAGGAGAACAGCTCAGCCTTTACCAGACTTCTCAACTTTGTTCTTGTTAATTCAAGTTCTTTAAACGTTTGCGCATACACACCTACGTTAAAAAATGGTATTGGCGCAAACCATATAGCAACTCCGGAAAATCCGCTTTTAATGAATATTCCCTCTCTAATATACGGGAATGAAACACCACCCGGCATACCTGCTATGCCGACAAGCCTTGCTGATATATATGAAAGAAGAGGTGTTAGAATAAATCCAAACACTACTAATAAAACTACCGGAAAATCAGGAACAAGTTTATGGCAAAGCAAAATATATCCTATGGTCGCAAATATCCAGATACCCAAAGCCGCCCATATAGGAATGTCTCCCCTGCCCTTTGGAGGCTTGTACTCATCTACTACTGCTTTATTGATTCCCCGGTTTCTTTTCTTTTTTATTGAACTTATTATCAATCCGCCTATCCCAACAATGGCTACTACAATAGCAAGACCTATGATAACACTTATCCAAAAGTCCATTTTTGTTGCTATAATTGTCTGCCTTACATCCATACCCGATGTCCAGTGCGGAATTAATCCAAATTTGTGCAGTATTGGATTTCCAATAACATTAACTGAAATAGAACCTATAAAACCTCCCACCATTACCCAAAATGGCAGAACAAAGCCAAGAAAGAGAAATCCAAGATCTGTCATTGATCCCAATATAGCGCCCGGAAGAAAATTGCTTATCTTCGCCGTTGCGTCAACCCATGGAATAGGAATCAACATCAGAGGCTTTGCTGCGACAAGTCCTGTTAGAGTCGGGATCACAACATAAATTGCTCCATAGACTATGCCTATCATACCTGCAATAGTAAATACCTGCATGCGCCAGCTGTCTTTTTTCGCGCTCATATCCTCAAGAGCCATAACTCCCTCTGCTATAACAGGCGCCATTGGAAATTCCAGCCTTTCAACATCATTGGTTATTCTAAATAAGACATATCCAAGACCAAACCTGGTTAACCTGAATAAGATATTGCTTCCAACAAGGATCAGTAATGGAACTATCCACGCAGAATCCAAAAATGTTCTTTTTGCCAAAACTCCCGACTCAGGAGATGGAACAACCCACGAAGGAATTAATTTGTCAATTCCAAAATAGTGCGCCTGCGGAGTTCTTATAAAATACTGCTGCCAGATCTTTTCACTGAATATACCTCCCTGAAGAACCAGACTGGCTGCGCCCATTGTCATACCGGCAGCAACCAGGGTTGCCGCTACATATCCAATTATGTATATCTCCTGCTTCTTTAGCTTAATAAAGGATCTTTTTGCCACTTCAACAAACAGGATCATGGTTACCCACATAGTTGGGATAATACCGCCTGTAATCAAGCCCAGATAAATAGATCCGGGCAGCATTACAAGACCAATAAAAATACCGGCAATTATGCTCTTTACATTAAATCCATCCAGAAATTCTTCTGATTCGCTCTTTACTTCAGGTTCAAATTCTTTATCCATTCCCTAGCTCCATCTTCTCTCCTTCTTCTTTGTATTCATTCTTTATCTCTGGGCTAATTGTTCTCCACACAAGAAATTGTTTTCTCAATGTGTCAAGAAAATGCCTGTTTAATCTCTTCCACGCACCTGTTTCTCCGCTTAGTCTCACAATCAACAACTTTATATTATACACATTGTATTCTCCTGCAGGAATTGCTTTTAACTGAAAATCCTGACTTACTCCCAGATCAAATGGAGCTAACCACGCTCTTGTCCTAAGTATATATCCTGTTTCTTCTCTTTCCTTAAAAGTACACAGATTTGCTCCATCTGTATAGAAATCTCCTACAGACTCCTCTTCATAGGATGCAAAGTAATCCTTTAAGAATACAGTTAATCCAAGAACTTCTGCGCCGCTTACTGTAAATGGAAAATCAAATTCCCAATTATCACCTGTTGGATCAGGGAGTTCCCATTTTCTGGTTACGTCAGGAACAGCGAGCTCTGCTGCCTTTCTGGCAGGATAGAGAGTAGATAAAACCACTGTTGCCATTACAATTAATGTAGAAGCTACTGCTGAGGTAGAAGAATAATTCAGAGTTAATCCCTGCAATAAGTCAAAAACAGTCAAAACCTTTGCTACCACCTGTCCAAGCAAATACCCTGCCACAGCTCCCAAAACCGCATATACGCATGATTCTGCTATAAATAAGGCTGAAATATGGACAGGAGCCAGCCCAACTGAGGAATAGATGCCAATTTCTTTAAATCTCTCATATACAGATCCCATCATAGTGTTAAGAACTATCAGAGAAGCAATAAGAATTGGTATAAACAAATTTCCCATACCTGACAATGAGCTAAGTCCTAATGAACTGTATATTGTAACCTTTCCATCAATCCCAGCGAAAAGAGTAACTGCCAATCTGGATATAAAATTCTCTATGCTTCGTCTTATATCTACGCCTTCATTAAACTTGATCGCAACTGATTGTATAGTGCCTCCCAGTTCTTCCACTAATTTGTATGGAACCATAACAACATTTTCGTATTCTAAATGATTAAATGACTCTAATGTTCCGCCTCCCCCAATACTCATCTTTTCAGCTTTTGGCTGTTTGAACTTCTTTATTGATTCAGGATCCGTAATCATAAAATCAACAGGGGTCAACCTTTCATCGTCAAGGTCATTGAGATCAAACATATCTGACGCATTAAATATTCCCTTAACCAATAGTTTACTTCCAAACATCCGGACATAGCTTTTCCCTACATCCTTTGAAGATACTGACATTAACTCTGCCAGCTTATCCGAAATAATACATACATTCTTATCTCTGTTATTGAACCATTCTCCATGCTTGAGATACTTGCTAATACCTGTAATCCTTTCTTCTTGAGGAGTTAAGCCAACCAATCCAAGTACATAAGCAGACTTATCCCCGTTCTTCACCTTAATGTAGCTCTTACCTGTAGTAAAATCCTTATTAGGAATATACCATGCCCTTGGAGACACATCAGCTATACCCTTGAATTCAGCTTTTATATATTCATAGGCAGGCTCTTCTATCGGACTCCAGGTTCTATCTCTTATCATTGCCCCCTCGTAAAGAGGCTTATTATCTCTGGGAACTTGATTAAACTTCATAAATGACTTTACTGACGTGAATGAAAGCACTGTAAATGTGAGAAGAATAAGTGTTGTAGAGGTTAGGAAAGTTCTAATCTTACGCTTTTTCATATTAGAAATACCCAAGGAAAATGCAGCAGCTGATGCGCTTGCTCTGCTAACATCGCTTTCATAAGACCTTGTCATTTTTCGCTTTAAATTCTGCATTCGCTCTTCAAATTTAGAGCTTATTATCAATAAAACAATCGCAGAAAGCATCATTATAATGAATGCAAGAAGAATTATTTCCGGGGCATTTGTCAACTTAAATGCAGGATGAACAAAACGCATGATCCTATATATCGCAATAAATATGCCTGCTACTCCGCCAATTTGCTTTTTAATATCTACAAACCCAAATAGTAACCGCTCCACAAAATAGGCAAATGGGATAAGAAGTGCAAGATAGAAGATACTGCCTTTTATTACATCATTCGCTGTGGCCTTTACATCCGGATATGCTCTGGATTCTATTCCAACTGCTCT
>DAOVKY010000051.1 GCA_030631525.1 bacterium | reverse complement strand
GTTCTTTTTGAAGGCTCCAAAAACTCAAGTTTGCATGATACTACTTTATAAGGCTCGGGTTGATTTTCGAGTATTAACTTATATGCTATTAGCTGATGGAGATATTGGTCGCAGTCTTTATTGGTAGGATCATTATTGTCTGTAATGCTTTTTATATGTCTGTACGCATCTCCGGTTTTGTAATCAATAACGCACACATTTCTGTTGCTTCCAACAGTATCTATTCTGTCAAATCTACCTGAAAAAGAGATATTCTCATCTATGAGTATCCCAAGACTTTTTTCTACAAACAAAACAGACGCGGGGCTTTCGGCCTTTTTCTGATACCAGTTTCTGAGCTCATCAATCTTTCCAAGGCAGCCCTGTTCTATCCTTTTCCCTGAAGATATATTTTTTAGACATATATTAAAAGCACTCTCAAAAAGCTCAAATTCAGGGAGACTTCGTCTCAAGAGACTTCGCCTCTTTTTGTATTCCTGATAGACTTTACTTAATGCCTTGTGAGCGCAGATCCCAAATACTTGTCCTTCTGTAAACTCGTTTGGAAGCATTAACAGATTATTATAAAGAAAATATCTTCTGCATCTTATGTAGTCATTCACATTTGTTGGATTTAAGCTTATGGATTTTACATAGTCTTCGAGGATTTCATCCGTCTGCAAAAATGGAGGACGTTCCTTAACTGTATCTATTGAAAATCTGAGAACATGTTCTTCAGGTATTAGGCATAGTTGAGGCTCAATACCCATATTCTTAAGGAACATGCTTGGAATATCTTTTTCCATAGGAGCGGCAGTAAAAAACAGGTTCGCTTTAGCCCTCGTGCATGCTACATAGAATAGTCTTATTTCATCAAATACATTGAGTTTCTTCATCGATTCCCTGGAACATACACTTTTAGGTATTTGAAGAATAGTTTGCGGGATAGGTATTAGATCTGTAATCAGTTTTTTAGGCCATTTTTTATCATGAATACAAAAAGGAATAAAAACAGTATGAAATTCAGTTCCCTTCCCGCTGTGAGCTGTTAATACCCTGACCCCTTTTTGATGAGAACTTGCAAGTATACCTTGAATTCCTATGCCGTAGGATTGTTGTAAATTAATATCTTCCATTAGATCAGTAATCGTCATTAAAGGATTAGTAGTTGCCTGTTCCTTTACATACTCAATAAAAGAAGAGATTGCTCTTAAATCTCTTACTTTTAATATCTGGTCTGTTTCATATTGCGCTAATATAAACTCAAGCATTCCAGAATCCTTTATATATTGGAGTATTAGCTGATGAACCGGACGCGTGCTTGAATCCTTGATAAGTCTTTGAATTGTCTGTGAGAATCTATGTAATTTTAGAGGTTTTTTAAGGTTGATAGGTAATGGAAACCCGGATGTTATTTCTTCAAGAAGAGTAACAGGTTTATTCTCATTAATATTTTTTCTCTTTTTTAAGCTTACATAACTCAGTAATGCAGTCATATCACTTATATCTATTTCAAAATAATCTGAAGCAAGCAGTTCAAATATATACCTATCTGCATTCTCAGGATTATGTGAATTTACTGCAAGGTTTAGAGCTGAAAGCAGCTGCCTGACACGCAGATGGGAGCTTATATCCTCTTTGCCGTCTGTTACATATGGAATTCCTGTTTGCAGGAATGCATCAATAATAGGCAATATGTCTTTTCTTGTTCTAAGGAGTACGGCTATATCGCTGTATGGATCATCACCGGGTATAAGCTGCTCTCTAACAAGCCTTTTAATTTCCTCTACAATAAATAATATCTCTTCTCTGAGGGAACCGAATTTTAGGGATTTTACCCCGTTAGAGGAAACCACTGACTTTGGTCCGTGGCGCGGGATCAAAGATTTTTGAGATATTCTCTCATTAGAAGGGATTCCTTCTATAAGTTTTTTTGATATATTAAGTATTTTCGGAGTTGAGCGATAGTTTTCTGTAAGAATCATTTGTGTGAGATTCTTAAATCTGTCTTTTATTGTCTTGAAATTTGCAATAGATGCGCCTTGAAATCTGTATATTGACTGGTCATCATCTCCAACTACACATAGATTAGTTTTCTCAGGATCAATAAGGCTTAGAAGCAGTTTGAGTTGAGCTTTGTTTGTATCCTGAAACTCATCCACCATAATATAGCTGAATTTCTCCCTGTACTTTTTACCAAGATTCTTTTCATGATTCAAAACATGAGTTGCCATGATTATCATATCGTCAAAATCATATCTCCCTCTCTCATCAAGAACCTGTTCTTCTTCTGCGTTCTTGATCTCTTCATACATTTTATAAACCTTGCCAAACTGCTGAAGTCTTGGAATATGTTTTTCCTGAATAATCTCTCCATCATAAGAGATATTACTCAGACATTGGGAAAAATCCGAAGGGGTAATCCCTTCCCTTTTTAAGATATTTATGTTCTTAACAATCTCCTTTTCATAATGATAAGGCGCTCTAAATGGTCTGATTTCAGGGATATTATCAAGTGTGTCCAGAATGTGTCTTATGAGTTTGATTCTCTCCGTATCCTGCAGTTCTATTTTTTCTCCAAAGGTCTCAGATACTTCCTCTGATTCAGTAATGATTGAATTTGCAAGGCTGTGATACGTCCCAACTTCTACAAAATAACCGTCTGTGCCGATGATCTCAACAATCCTCTCTCTGATAGTTCCAGCAGCAGCATTGGTAAAGCTCAGGATAAGGATATTTGACGGAGAAGCATCGTTTCTTTTTAGTATATTTGCTGTTCTTACAGAAAGCACCTGGGTTTTTCCAGTGCCCGGGCCTGCCAGAACAACAACATGTTCTTTGATATTATCAACAACTGCTTTTTGTTTATCATTTAACTGGTTATAATAATTGCTGTACATGATTTAATATATTACCCAATCAACTTCTTTCACGCTCAAGTTTGTTTTTTTGATATTATATTGCAAATGTAGGAGTTAACAAGAATTATATTGCTAAATCAATGAAGATTTGCTATATTTTAGATAGTTTTATAAGGAATATGTATTCCAGATATTAATTGTTAAATGAAATGAATAAAATAATTATAATTAAAGATATTATTTTTCAGTTCAAAGAAATAATAATTGCATTAATTGCGGTTTTTGGAGCCATCATTCCCTATCTCATTCAAAGAAAAAAGGAGTACACGCTAAAGCTTGTTGAAAATAAAACAGCAGCATACTCTGAGTTCTTACAAGATTTTACGGAAACTGCCTTGTTGGTAATGCATGACAATAAGATTGATAAGAAGAAGGACAGACAAAGAATGCTGGCGAGAAATAAGATTCTGCTATACGGTAGTGATGAAGTTATAAAAGCATATGATAAATGGGTGTTATATGCAGATGAAGAAAATGATCATGATATTGATAAAGAAGTTGCTCTTTTGGGCGACTTATTGCTAAAAATAAGACAAGACATAGTGGGCAAAACTAGCGTAAATGTGGATGATATTAATAATCTTAATCCATTTTATCGTGGCTAAACTATTTGCGAAGCTTTGAGACATTTTATTTTAACAATTATTAATAATAGAATCATAAAACAAAAATATGATATAAAGTCTTATGAAATTAGATCGGACAAAAACACAATTAAAAACACAAACCAAACAAGATGATTGCTTTGTAAAAGGTTCTTTTCAAGAAAGAATTGCTTGTGTTTGGGACTTGACCGCAGGGGTGTGGTCTTTAACTGGAGATACAAGTGCTCAACAAAGACTACAAAGACATGTTGCAAACATTGTTAGACAATGAAGTAAAGTTTCTCATTGTTGGTGCCTATGCTCTTGCTGTCTATGGTTATCCTAGAGCAACCGGTGATTTTGATATATGGGTAGAGACTTCAACGGAAAACGCTAAAAGAGTCTTTTCTGCTCTCACTGCTTTCGGTGCTCCTCTTTCTGATCTAACTGAAGAAACCTTCACGAAAAAAGGTATTATTTTTCAAATAGGTGTTGCTCCATGCAGAATTGACCTTATAACCCGCATAGATGGTGTTAATTTTACAGACGCTTATACTTCCAGAGAAAAAGTTGATATAGAAGATTTAGTCTTACCTTTCATCTCAAAAGAAAACCTTATAAAAAATAAAAAGTCAACAGGAAGAGAGAAAGATCTCGTTGATGTTAAATATCTCGAAAAAAACAAAGAAGCATAACAAATCGCTCCAGTAAACAGCGTATCGCTACCGCTGAATTTTAATTATGGCGAATATGCCATAATAAACATCGTGTCATTGCGAACGAAGTGAAGCAATATCAGAGATTGCCACGTCGCAATGACGGTGGATAAATATATAGTATAGGAATTTCCATTTCCCTCTTTGTCAAGAGAGGGGCAGGGTGAGTTTAATTTAAAATGATTGATAGAAGATTGTTGGAAAATTTTGATTTTATTTTATTTTTTACAACGATTATATTATGTCTGGTGGGCGTAATATTTATCAAAAGCGCTACCAGCGCACTTGAAATTGACTACGCAAAAAGGCAGCTTTTATACTTTTCTCTTGGATTAGTTGGGCTGATAATTGCAGTAACGTTCAATTATTCTAAGATAGCTAAGCATACAATTCCGATTTATGCGTTATCTGTTTTGTTATTAATAATAGTTCTTCTTATAGGCAAAGGCATAGGTGGTGCAAAAAGGTGGATCTCTCTTGGTATAGTAAGTTTTCAGCCATCGGAATTATTTAAGATTACGTCTATATTAATGATAGCGTATTATTTGGATAAAGTGGGGAAGAGAGTAAATAAATTTAAAATACTGGTTTATATTTTTTCGATTGTGGTTTTACCAATTTTACTTATCATTATTCAACCGGATCTTGGTACTGCTCTCTCTCTAATTTTTGTGATCTTTACTGTTGTATTTGTCTCAGAAGGAGGCATCCGGAATATGTTGATTGTAGCTGGAATAAGTCTTGCCAGTTGTCCGTTTTTATGGAGATTTTTAAGAACGTATCAGAAGAAAAGACTGCTGGTTTTCATAAATCCTGATATAGATCCTTTAGGTACTGGTTATGCTATAATTCAGTCAAAGATAGCTGTTGGAGCCGGTGGATTGTTTGGATATGGATGGCAAAGAGGTTACCAGACGCATCTTAACTTCATACCTGAACACCACACGGATTTTATTTTCTCAACAGTAGCCGAGGAATGGGGTTTTATAGGAGCATGTGTATTGTTATTACTTTATGCTATTCTTTTTTGGCGTATGTTTAATCTGGCAACCTTGGTAAGAGATAAATTGGGCTTGCTTATAATTGTCGGGGTAATTTCTCTTTTTGGTGTACAGGTTTTTATCAACATAGGAATGGCAATAGGAATAATGCCTATCACAGGGCTTACACTGCCGTTTTTGAGTTATGGAGGCTCATCCTTGGTTGCAAACATGTTTTTAGTTGGTTTGATACTCAATATAGGAATGAGGAGGTTTAGAATTTAATATGAATGTTATAGGAGTTGGTGTAGATATAGTTGAGGTAAATAGAATTGAAGCCGCTATTAAAAGATTTGGAGATAGATTCCTAAAGAAAATATACACAGATACAGAAATAAAATATTGCAATACCGGAAAATTAGCTTGTCAGCATTTTGCAGGGAAGTTCGCAACAAAAGAAGCAGTATATAAAACATTAAATATTGATTGTGTTATAAAATGGACAGAGATAGAGATTAGAAATTCAGAGCAAGGTCAGCCGTATGTAGCTCTTCATGGCAGAGTAAAGAAAATTGCTAAAGAGAAGAACATTTCAAGCATTTTGGTAAGCATTTCTCATATAAAGACTCGCGCAGTAGCTTCTGCAACGGCTGTTAGAGGATAATTGTGATAAATATTCTTCTATCTTTTATTTCAGGAATACTGCTTGCAATTTGTTTCCCCAAAATTGATTTTGAATATGTAGCGTGGATAGCTTTAGTTCCTTTATTCTTAATTTTGGTAAAAGTTGAT
>DAOVKY010000188.1 GCA_030631525.1 bacterium | reverse complement strand
GGTTATAATTCTTAATACAGACGGCAGTTATAAGGAGATAGTACACAGGATAGTTAAAATTCTTAGTAAAATAGGAAGAGAAAAATATGGTGAAATTTACATCCATGGGAAGCTGGAAGAATTAAGAGTATTCCTTAAAGACGGAACAATATTAGAACCTGTAAAGATAAAGGGGAAGAATGCCTACTCTATTCATGGATTAGAGAAGGACTCAGTGATAGAGTATAAATACACAGTTGAACATAAATCATATAATATTGCTAAAGGTTATTTTAGATTACCCCCATTCTATTTCCAGGCATTTAATGAGGCAGTTCTCTGGTCTCATTATACTGTAATATTCCCCTCAAACATTAATGTGTCATATATATCTAAAAATTTAGGGGAGAACATAGTAAAGGAAGAGAAAAACTTGGAAGGCAATAAAAAACTTGTTCAGTTTGAAACCTACAATATCCCAAGTGTTACAAAAGAGGTTATGATGCCTCCAAAAGAAGATGTATTACCAAATATTGCTATAATGGCTTCTATGAAATTTGATAAAGTGAGTGATCTATACAGAAGTTTAATTATGGGAACATCTATTGTTGCATCTATGCTTAAAGATACAACAACAGAAATTATAAAGAATTGTAAGACCCCTCATGAAAAGGCAGAGGCAATATACTACTATATAAACAGAACTATAAAACATAACAGCGCTAAGTTTGAACCTGCAATATCTACTTTAGCAAAAAAAAGTGGAAATAAAGCTATTTTGCTAAAAGCAATGTTAGATATAGCAGGGCTGGATACAACTTATATTCTTGTAAGACCCAATACATTTGCGAAAATGAGCACACCTTATTATGGAGCTTTCAGAACGCCACTTGTAAAACTTAATCTAAGTGGAGAAAATATTTGGCTTGACATAAGTAATAAGTATCTTAAGTTCGGCGAAATCTCTCAGAGTTTAACAAGTGCGGATGCGCTTGTTTTTGATATGCCAAATTATCGGATATGTAAAACTCCTGAGTTTTGTCCTTCAGCTAACGGCGCAGAAACAAGTCTGGTTATAAATATTAACAGAGATATTAACGGAAAATCTGATTGTTTGGCAGAGGAAACCTATCTGGGCAATTTATCAGGTTTATTTCGCCTTATTTTTCTTGAGGGCATAGAAAAAAATCTATGGGACAAGTATATTGAAAAAGGACTGGCAGAATCCTTTGGAGAGCCTGTATTAGAAAAGGCAGAATTCCTAAATATAGATAATCCTGAAGAGCCATTTCGTATAAAATATAAATTCAAGATATCCGATTTTCTCAGGCAGCTATCGGGACAAGATGATGAGTTTATATTTAACCCTATTCCTTTTAGACTTAAACTCAGCAAAAAGTATATACAGAAAACTCAGCGGAAATTCCCAATCAGAATAAAGCTTGAATTTGCCCCTCTATATCTAAATCAGCAGTTTGATATAAATATCCCCGGCAATTTTATCATTAAGGATAGACCTCAAGACATTACTGAAAAGAGTAAATTTGGTAAATATCTAGTTGAATTTACGTTCAATAAAAATACACTGAAAGTAAAACAGCATTTTGAACTTCCACCTCAGGAAATCTCTGCCTCGGATTATCCCAAGTTTGTTGAATTTTGCCGCAGGATTGATGCTCTGGAAAAGAAAACTGTTGTTATTCAGAAAAAGCCCAAACCAGTCTCTGAGATAAAATAATAGATCTTTTCAGGTGTATGTTTCTTTTTTTAGAGAATCAAGTTTTTTGCTGAGTTACGTCATTGCTGCTTGATCGGGAAATTCGGGTGGTTATACTGCTACATATTCGGCAAAAGAGGTTTGTTTAGGAATAGGCAAACTATCTTCCCTTAATCCCTCCAAATGAAATTGTATTGCTTCGTGCATATTTTTTTCTGTTTCTTCCCTTGTCTTCCCAGTAGCGATACATCCTAACAGGTCAGGTGAATATGCAGAGTAATTATTTTCGCATTTTTCAATAACGACTAAAAATCTTCTCATCTTTTCGCTCCTTTAATTTGTGCTTGCTTCCATATACTATTTAACGTTCCCAAGGCAAGATCATCATTCGAATGACCAGCTATAGTAACTCTACCACGTTTGTTCGGATGTTTAAATTGTTTATGATCTCCTTTGGTACCAACAATAAACCATCCATCTTTTTTTATAATCTTAATAATATCCCTTATTTTCATATTTATTTTACCATACTAAATCTTAGATTCAAATTTCCAAACATCGCTCTGTATTATGTCATATGAGAACCACCCAATCAAGGTAATTCAGGCTTACTCTATCCTGCCATTGTCCCCATACATCTGAAGCAGCCTGTTGTTCTCTCCGCTTGTTGGTTGCCCCTCCCACCGCAACCGCCTGCTTTAGCTGGCGGTTATCTGTTGTTCTTTCCTGTCATTGCGAATCCCGAACGCTTCGGGATGAAGCCCCGAATACTTTCGGGGTCATTCCTGCAGATTTTTAGCAGGAATCTATGTAGGGGACTGGCCTGCCTGTCCCTTTTTTCCAAATACGCAAAATATGCATTTTTTGTTGACATTGTAAGTCTTGTGTATCAGACTTGCAACAAAACAGGGGTAACTGTTCAATGATATATGTTGTGCGAAAGGAAAAGATATGAACATTGAATCGTCAAGAATGGGAGGGCAAGTCTTGCGACAGAAAGTAATCGCGATCACCCTGATTGTCTTC
>DAOVKY010000092.1 GCA_030631525.1 bacterium | reverse complement strand
CTGGTTTTGTAGGAAGTCATCTTGCTGATTATGCATTAGCAAAGGAGAATGTTGAAGTATATGGAACTATAAGATGGCGCAGTAAAACAGAGAACATTGAGCATATAAAGGACAAGCTCCGTTTAATTCATTGTAATCTTAACGATGCATCCTCTGTGAATGATTTAATTGTAGACATAAAACCAGATAAGATATTTCACTTGGCTGCACAAAGTTTTGTGCCTACTTCATGGAACAGTCCAGCAGAAACTCTGACCTCAAATATTATTGGAGAATTAAACATATTTGAAGCTATTAGAAGAGCAAAGATTAATCCATGGATACAGATTGCAGGTTCCTCAGAAGAATATGGTATGGTTTATCCTGAAGAGACTCCTATTAAAGAGACAAATCCATTGAGACCGCTGAGCCCTTATGGAGTAAGTAAGGTTGCGCAGGATCTTCTAGCTTACCAGTACTATATGAGTTATAAACTTAATGTTGTAAGAACCAGGGCTTTCAATCATACAGGACCAAGAAGAGGAGATGTTTTTGTCTGTTCGGAGTTTGCAAAGCGGATAGCAGAAATAGAAAAAAGGGGAAAAGAACCTGTAATTCTTGTTGGAAATCTTGATGCACAGCGGGATTTTACAGATGTCCGCGATATAGTAAAGGCTTACTGGCTGGGGTTGGAAAAATGTGAACCCGGTAAAGTTTATAACATATGCACAGGCAAAGCATATAAGATTAGCGAAGTCCTAGATATACTGATTAGTTTATCAAAGGTAAAAATAGAGATAAAAAAAGATCCTGCAAAGATAAGACCTTCAGATGTCCCCTATCTTGGCGGGGATAGCGCTAAGTTTAGAGAAGCAACTGGATGGAAGCCAGAGATTCCTTTTGAGAGAACATTAAAAGACCTGTTGAATTACTGGCGGGAGAAGGTTTGATAATTGGTATACTAAGTGAGTATCCAAACCACAGAGGCAATTGTTCTTAGAAGCATAAATTTCGCAGAATCCAGCAAGATCGTTACATTCTACTCTCCTCAATTCGGTAAAATAAAGGGCATTGCAAAAGGCGCCAGAAGCGCAAAAAACAAGTTTGGCAGCAGCTTGGAGATATTTAGCCACATTGTTTTGGTTTTTTATCAAAAGAAAACAGATATTCAGCTTATCAGTCAATGCGACCTGAAAAATGCATTCCAAAATATACGCAATGACTTGACCAAGATGGCTTATGCGTCATATTTTATAGAACTTATCAATAAAACTACTGAAGGGGCTCAAGAAAGTGAGCAGATTTTTAGCTTAATTCTTAATGCCTTAATTACATTAGAAACTACTGGCGTAGAGACAGAAGTTCTTGCGCACTTTTTTGAAATCAGGCTTTTAAAAATACTTGGATGTATGCCTGTTTTTGATAGGTGCGTGAATTGCGGAGCAAAGATACTCAATGGAAAATTCAGCTGCAGACTTGGAGGTATTCTTAATAATGAATGCTGGGGAGCAGATGAAAGCGCTCCTCGTGTGTCTCTAGGCACTATACTGACTATACAGCATTTACAAGCGTCGGATTTTTCAAATCTTTCTCGTCTAAAGCTCAATAAATTATCTAGTAAAGAGCTTAAACTAGTGCTAGAATCCTATATAAAATATACATTGGTTAGAAACCTGAAATCACTGGAATTTTTAGAGAAGATTAATGACATTTCAAGAAATCATATTAGCTCTTAGTAAATATTGGGCAAAGCAAGGTTGTGTAATTGCCCAGCCATATGATATTGAGGTTGGGGCAGGAACATTCAGTCCTTATACTTTTTTAAGAGTGCTTGATGGAAAACCATGGAAGACTGCCTACGTCCAACCGTCCAGAAGACCGACAGATGGCAGGTATGGAGAAAACCCAAATAGACTTGGCCGCTATTATCAATATCAGGTAATACTGAAACCTTCTCCAGATAATGTGCAGGACATATATATAAATAGCATCAAAGAGCTTGGGATAGATCTTTCCAAACACGATATAAGATTTATTGAAGATGATTGGGAGTCTCCTACACTTGGTGCAACAGGACTTGGCTGGGAGGTTTGGCTTGACGGCATGGAAATAACACAGTTTACATATTTTCAGCAGGTTGGAGGAATTGAATTAAATCCTATATCAGTTGAGCTGACTTATGGTCTGGAGCGTATTGCAATGTATCTTCAGGGGAAAAGCAATGTCTTTGATATCCACTGGACAAATGAGTTTAAATATGGAGATGTTTACAAGGATAGGGAAAAAGAGTTTTCTATATATAACTTTGAGAAGGCTGATACAAAAATGCAGTTTAAGCTCTTTGCTATGTATGAAAAAGAGGCAAAAAGGTTGATAGAAGAAAAACTAGTTCTTCCCGCGTATGATTATATGCTGAAGTGCTCTCACATCTTTAATATTCTGGATGCAAGAGGAGTAATTGGTGTAGCAGAAAGGGCAGAATTCATACAAAGAGTGAGAAAGCTAGCTTGTATGTGCGCAAGGACATATCTGGAAAAAGAATGAAGAATTTATTGTTTGAGATAGGAACCGAAGAATTACCTGCCTCGTATGTTAATTCAGCAAGAGATGATATTAGGAGAATTGCCTCTGAGAAGTTAAAGGAGATAGGACTAAAATCTTTAGAACCACGTTGCTTCGGCACTCCCAGAAGACTTGTTCTTTTTGTTAAAGATTTAAGTGAAAAGCAGGGAGATAAGGAGATAACAGTTCTAGGCCCGCCATGTGATAAAGCGTTTGATAAGGATAATAAACCAACTATGGCTGCAATTGGTTTTGCCAAAAAGTTTGGTCTTCAAGTTGATGAACTAGAAATAGTAGATACGAAATCTGGGAAATATGTTTTTGCAAAGAAGATTGAGAAGGGGAAGCTAACCAATGAATTGCTCAAGGGACTGCTTCCAAACCTAATAAAGAGCATACCCTTTCCAAAGACTATGAGATGGGATGATTCGGGTGTCAGGTTTGCCAGGCCGATAAGGTGGTTAATGTGTTTGTATGGAAAAGATATAATTCCTGTCAAGTTCGGAAAACTTGAAGCAGGTAATATAACATACGGACATCGTTTTCTTGCGCCAGACGCAATAAAGATCAACAGCGCAGATATTGATGAATATGAAAAGAGTCTGAGTAGTGCTTTTGTTGTTGTTGATCAGAATGAAAGAAAAGATAAAATAAAAAAGGATTTAGAAAAAATCCTAAAGAAATATAATCCAACTTTTGTCGTATTTGACGAAGCACTTTTAGACACGGTAACTGATCTGGTTGAATATCCAAATGTTCTGGAAGGAACATTCCCTGAAGAATTTTTGAATGTTCCGGATATTGTGCTTGAGGCAGCGATGAAGTCACATCAAAAATATTTTCCTGTGATTGGAAAACAACTTAAACTTACTAATAAATTTGTTTTTGTCTCCAATATAAAAGGAAGTGAAGAAGAAATTATAAAGGGAAATGAGAGGGTTCTTAATGCAAGGCTTGCTGATGCCAAGTTCTTCTGGGATGAAGATATAAAAACAAGTTTGGAAGAACGCTCAAAGCAGATAATGGAGGCAAGAAATGCTCATCAGTTTGGAACCTTGCCTAAAAGGATCAGGGCAATAGAAAGATTGACAAAAGTAGTAAATAAAAATGTTGGAGTGGATCCAAAGATACTTAAGAGAATATGCAGATTATGCAAAGCTGATTTGGGGACTCATATGGTTGAGGAATTTCCTGAACTTCAAGGGGAAATAGGCGGAGAATATGCAAGGTATGGTGATGCGCCTGAAGAAGTTAGCTCAGGCATAGCTTGTCATTATTATCCAAGATTTGCAGATGATAAACTTCCAAACACAAAGGCAGGAAGTGTGGTTTCTATCTCTGATAAGATGAATGCGATTGTGTCTCATGTTATTGAGAATGAGAACGCAATAACCGGTTCAGGCGACAAATTTGCATTAAGAAGGCAGGCAATAGGAATTCTTAGAATAATTCTTGAAGGGGAATATGATATTGATCTGGAGAATATAATCAGCGAGTGTATAAAACTTTATAAAATCAGTGAAGATGAGCATGAGAGAGTTTTTCGCATGGTCGTTGATTTCTTCAAACAAAGATTAAAAAACATTCTTATAAGTTGGCATTTTCGCAGATATGATTTTGTTGATGCTGTAATTAATACATCTTCTTTTGAGCCTACAAAAAAACACGAGATTTTAGAGGCGCTTTCCAAGGCTAGTAAGAGTAATAATTTTGAATCAATAACAACCTCTTTCAAGCGCATTTCCAATATACTGAAACAGGCAAGAGAAAGGGGAATAGAGTTCATTTATTTTAACAAGAGAAAACTTGTTGAGCCTGAAGAAAAGAAACTTGCTAAAAAGTTTTTGGATATCAGTAAAAGCGTAAACAAATTAATAAAGACAAAAAAGTATACGGAAGCGTTTAGTCAGATTATAAGTCTGAGAAAACCTTTGGATAATTTTTTTGACAAGGTTATGGTAATGGATGAGAATCATGCCTTGAGGAACAACCGCCTTGCATTTCTGCAGGAAATAGAGAACATGTTTTCACAGCTTGCCAATTTTTCGTATGTCGTAACAGAAAAAAATCAGGCAGGAAAAGATAATCTGTTGGGGCAGTAGCTCAGTTGGGAG
>DAOVKY010000200.1 GCA_030631525.1 bacterium | reverse complement strand
TAGGACTAACAAGATAACCTGTGTTGTTCTTATGCATTAGTTCCCTCGCTCCGTCAATATCAAAGCTCACTACAGGCTTGGACATTGCCATTGCCTGAGGTATAACTCTTGCTAATCCCTCTCTTAGCGAAGTATGCACAACTACATCCATTGCAGCAATAAATCTTGGCACATCATCATGCGGGACAAGTCCAGCAAAAATAAATCTATCTTTTAATCCCACTTGCCTAACCATATTTTCTAATTGCCTCCTTAAAATTCCATCTCCTACAATTAAAAAATATACATTCTGCACGCATTCCGAAATATATTTCGATGCGCTGATAAAATATTCGTAACCTTTTAGAGGGAAAAGCCTTGCTACTTTACCTACAACCTTAGCGTCAGCAGGTAGGCTGATATCTCTTTTTGCTTGATGGGAACTTGTTCTTTCATCAATAAACTTACCTAAATCCATACCGCTATAGACCGTTACATATCCATAAACAGGTTTTATATCTGCAGCCTGTGCTTTCTGAGACATACTATCACAGACAGTAATTATCTTATCTGTGTATTTCCCTGCTAATCTCTCCAAGCGAATATAAAGAAAATTTAGAAACCTGCTCTGATACGGATGAAACGGCAAACCATGTATTGTATGTATGATTACACAGCATCCTGCTAGTTTTGCTGCAAGTCTTCCAAGAATGCCCGCTTTTGAGGAATGTGTATGCACTATATCAAAATTGTTTTTCTTTATTAGTTTATATAGAGATAAAAAAGCGCTTATGTCCCTAAATGGATCTATATTCCTTGTTAGTCCGTTAATAGTTACTAAATTTACTCCGAATTCTTTTGCCTTGCTCACGAGACTTCCTTCAGGGCCTGTGGTAGGACCTGAAACCAGTGTAACATCATAGGCAGGATCCTTCATCAATCCTTCTACTGTGTACAATGTATTTTCCTGCGCTCCACCTAAAATCAGGCGAGTAATTATGTGAAGAACCTTTACTTTTTCCATAACAATCTATCTATTCCTACAGAGCCTAGCACAATAACAGCAGGCATTAGGGGAAGTCTGAATCTCATGGTCCCGTAAAATACCATACAAAAAATGCTGGTGTATACTATAAGGCAGTACAAAGGTAAAACAAGTTTCCAGTTTCTTATACTCAAAAATACCCCAATAAAAAAAAATGGAAGGATCAATCCATAAGAAAATATGCTTATTAATTTGTATTTTATGTTGGTAAAGCCGGATGTCCAATAAGGAAAAATCCTCCACAATCTCCCAACCTTTTTTACACTCATTTTAAGAAAAGTTACAGGGTTGTGTCTTATAAATTCCGATCCTTTCTTAAACATGTATTTAGACGCTTCAACTTCTCCCATACTTCCTGTCTCTTCCGGCTCTATAAAATCAACATGTCTAATACACCCGCCAGTTTTATTCATCGGATTAGCTCCACTATAAAAAACTCTTCCTGCTTCCGTGGTTATGGGAACAAACTTCTCAAAAACAATATAGTTTCTTATAGTCCATGGCAATACTACTAAAAACATAGTTGATAAAATTATAGCACTGCCTTTAAGTCTGTGTTTAGGCGTAAAGAAATAACACATTACAAAAAACAGTCCAAATCCCAGCGCAATAGGTCTTGTAAGCGCTGAAAGCCCCAAAAATATGCCTGCCAACAAGGAGTCTCGATAGAAACCTGTTTTTATAAATCTGATTAAATATAATAAGGATAAACAGGAGAGAAAAACAAACAAAGTTTCTGTAAGAATGTACGCGCTATAAAAAACATAAAAAGGATAAAATACGGAAATGTATGCAGACACCATCGCAATTCTCTTAGTGGCAATCTCTTTGCCAACAAAATAAGTAATAACTGGAACTAAAGAACTTATACAAACTTGAAAAATTCTTGCCGGCCAGTAACCTTGTCCAAAAAACTTAAAAACTCCGGCAAGAATAAATGGAAAAAGAGGAGCTCTGCTTGCTAGAAGGTTTGAATCAGGCAACATGTTGAATCCGTTACCTGAGACAATGTTTTTTGCAATCAGAATATACTGAGCTGCATCGCCAAAAAGGGAATGCTCAATGTGCATTATGTTCTGTTTTAAAAAATACAGATATACAAACCTGACAATAAAGGAAAAGAGAAAAGCAAGGAAGATAAAAATACTTTTACTTTTCTTATCCTGCATTGTATTCACCTCTAATCTTGCTTATTTCCAATCTTATGATTTCTGATAGAATACCAGAGATTACCATAAGCATCAAGAATACTTAACTTGTTCTGACAAATCAGCGTAATTTTTGCCTACGGCATTCTGAAATTGACATTCTGAAAAGTTGACATCTACTTGACAGATGTCAACTTTAAGCCCATAATTTGGTATTATGAAATATGATGTGATTGTTGTTGGCGCAGGACATGCAGGGTGCGAAGCGGCTCTGGCAAGCGCAAGAATGGGCGCTAAGACGCTTCTTATCACAATGAATAAAGATAATATTGGTTTTATGTCCTGCAATCCGGCAATTGGCGGAATAGGCAAGGGGCAGCTTGTTAAGGAAATAGATGCTCTTGGCGGTGAAATGGCAAAGGCTGCTGATTATGCAGGAATACAGTTTCGCCAGCTCAATTC
>DAOVKY010000149.1 GCA_030631525.1 bacterium | reverse complement strand
TTGGTGGACGGGCGGGGGCAAGCCCCGCCCCTACAATGTTGAAATCGGGAAATGTAGGGGCAGGGCTTGCCCCTGCCCTAATATGTTTTGACTAACAGGAGAGGAATTTGAGAAAAAAAATATCAGAAATATGCCTGCTGATTATTATCTTCTTTGTTCCAATAGCGGTTTTAAAGCAGGCGTATAATTATGTATTCATAAAGTTTGTCATAGCTCAAGCTATGGTGTTCTGTGTCATCTTATTGTGGCTGTATAATCGGTTATTCCAATGTAGGGGCACGGCGCGCCGTGCCCCTACAGGATTCCCCAGAGGCATTATAGGAGCTTTCTGTATATGGTGCTTGGCGTCATTCTTTATGGCAGGGAATAAATTTGCCGGTGCCGCAGAACTTGTAAACTTATTTACATATGTCTTGATCTATTTTGCGGTATTAGAAACATGTAAGTCCAGACCTGCTCTTTTAAGAATTTGTTTTGTGTGGTTTTTAGCTACATTCATAGCAGAAGTTCCTACACTGCTTAATCCAGAATGTTTTCGGGACATTCCTGTAATTCGTAACTTGCCTCAATTATTTGGTAATCCTACGTTCTTTGCCCCGTATATTGTTTTGTGTATACCTGTAGTGCTATCTTTTATTATATATTTTTCTATGGATATAGGGCAAAAGGCAAAAGGCAAAAGGCAAAAGTTAAAACAGTTTTTCCCTTTGTCGCTGTGTTGTATTCTGGTGATAACCAGCATTCTTTCCCTTTACCAATTACATGCGAGAGCCGCATGGATCGGATTTTGTGTTTCCATTGTGTTTTTTGCCTGCGCATTTGTTTATTTAAGATGGGGTCTGGCGAAAAGTTTTTACTTATTTATCGGAGTGATTCTCTTATGCGCTGCTGCATGGCAGGTAAGATCAGAGTCAATAATGCGAGTTATTAATGAGGAACTGCTCACAGGAACTATTGGAATACGGAAGTGGATTTGGCTGGGATCTATGAAGATGTTTCTAGCCAGGTCTTTTACAGGTTGGGGAATAGGTAATTTTGCCACGATTTATCCGCAATTCAGATTCACTGATTATTTTTTGAATCCGCACGCAGTAAATGCAACACGGCACGTACACTGTGAGGTGCTTGAAATTGGATGCGAACTGGGAGTTGTAGGACTGGTGCTTTTTGTTGGAATTATAGGCAGTATTCTTTTCCGAGGTATGAATATAGCAAGAAATACCGGTGACAGACTCAGAAAGTATTTGCTTATAGGATTTATATCGGGGGTAGTGGGGATGCTTTTTGAAAATCTGGGGAATGTAGATTTAAGATTTCATTCTTCAGGTATATTTCTGTGGTTTGCTTTGGGATGTGTGTCTGCTCTGAGTGTGAAAGGCACAGAGGCACAAAGGCACAAAGGCACAAAGATAGTAAACAGATTGAGAATTCCGGTTATAATTCTGTTTTCAGCTTTACTTTTATTTGTGTTTAATTATTTTTCAGTAAATCCATTGAGAGCGGAGGTATACTTTAGAAAGGGGGTTGAATATCGTAACAAAAAGGACTGGAATAAAGCTATAAGTATGTATAAAAAGACAATCAATCTCAATAGAGGGCATCTTAAGGCATATTATCGTCTGGCATTTGCCTACGCTAAGGTGGGGAAGATAGAAGATGCTTTTAGAGTATATTATCAGCTTGCTGAGCTAGATCCGGATTATGCTGATATCCACTATAATCTAGCAAAGTTGTATGCCAGTATTAAAGATTACGAAAAAGCTGCTAGAGAGCTGGAGATAGCTGTGGAACAAAATCCTTATAATGATAAGGCGTTAATGGGCTTGGGGAACGCGTATGAAAAAATGGGAAAGCTTGACGGAGCGATTCAGCAGTATAAAAAGGCTGTTAAGCTTAATCCACGCTTTGGAGGGGCGCACAATAATCTGGGAAATATTTATATGATGAAAAAAGAGTGGGATGAGGCAATTGAAGAGTATAAAATTGCCTTAAAGCTTATGCCGAAAGCTCTTGGTGTTGCTCGTAATTTAGGAGCAGCTTATTATAAGAAAGGGCGCTACAAAGAAGCCGAGAATATATTCAAGAAAATCCTGCATATACAGCCTGATAATAAACAGGCGCAGAGTTATTTAGAGCAGATAAATAAAGTGATGAGTAAACCCCGTTAGATGGGTCGGGATGAATTTTTTAAAGTTTAATTTTCCTCTTTTGTGTATTATAATGCAGATTCAAATTTAAACTAATAATCGTTAACTACTAAAAGGAGAAGCAAGATGTCACTCGTACCTATGAGACAGATTCTGGATGAAGCAGAGAAAGGGGATTATGGAGTAGGGGCTTATAATGTTAACAACATGGAGCAGTTGCAGGCAATAGTGTGGGCTGCAGATGAAACTAAGTCTCCGGTTATACTTCAAGTTTCAAAAACAGCGCTTAAATACACAGATAAAAAATTATTAGTTGCAATGGTTAATGTTGCGGCAGATACATATAAGGATATTCCTGTCGCTCTGCATCTTGATCACGGCGCCAGTCTTGAACTGGTTAAAGAGGTCATAGATCTGGGCTTTACTTCTGTAATGATTGATGGCTCTCTGGAAGAAGACGGAAAAACACCAAGAAGTTTTGAGGGTAATGCTGAGATCACACAAAAAGCGGCTGAATACGCGCATCGGTTTGGGGTTACAGTGGAAGGCGAGCTTGGAACTCTCGGAGGAATTGAGGATGAAATAGCCGCAAGCGAGATTATTTTGACAGATCCTGAGGATGCTATAAAATTTATCAGGCAGACAAAGGTTGACGCATTAGCTCTTGCTATAGGAACTTCTCACGGAGCTCATAAATTTAAAGCAACGCCGGTCTTAGCATTTGACATTATAGAAAAAACGCATAAGAATTGTCCTGATACAACACTTGTTATGCACGGTTCCTCAAGTGTTCCTCCTGAATTAATAGAAGAAATAAACAAATATGGCGGGAATGTTCAGAAAGCAATGGGAGTTCCTGTACATATGATCCGGAAGGCTATCAAGCTTGGTGTTAGAAAAATAAATATAGATACTGACGGGCGGCTTGCCTGTACTGGGGCAATAAGAAAATATTTTTCTGAGCATCCGGAAGTGTTTGACCAGAGAAAGTATCTTGGTGAGGCAAGGGAAGCTATTAAAAAGTGGGTAAAGAGCAAGATGATTGATTTTGGAACGGCAGGACATGCTTCTAACTATGAACACAAAACTTTGGAGGACATGAAAAATCTTTACTAAACTTGCGATTAACGGCGGTCTGCCAACGAGAACTAGATCTTTTTCCACATGGCCTGTTTTTGGAGAAGAAGAAAAGAAAGCTGTTTGTGATGTTATTGACAGCGGCA
>DAOVKY010000015.1 GCA_030631525.1 bacterium | reverse complement strand
TATTCCTCCACATAACCTTGGAGAGATTATAGATGGAGTTGTAAATGTAATTGATAATCCAGATATCACAATTGATGAACTGATGCATATCATTAAAGGACCTGATTTCCCAACAGGAGCCACTATATATGGGAAAAAAGCTATTAGAGATGCCTATCATACTGGAAGAGGACTAATTCAGGTTCGCGCAAAAGTAGAAATTGAGAATATGAAAGAAACTGATAGGGAACAAATAATTATAACAGAAATTCCATATCAGGTAAATAAAGCAAATCTAATTAAAACAATAGCGAACCTTGTGAGAGACCACAAGCTGGAAGGAATATCCGATCTGAGAGATGAGTCTGATAAAGACGGAATGAGGATTGTTATTGAATTAAAGAGGGGAGAGATTGCGCAGATAATAATTAATCAGCTTTATAAACATACTCAGATGCAGACCACATACGGCGCTATACTTCTTGCTATAGATGAAAACAGACCCAGGATTTTTAATCTGCGGGAGATGCTGGACAGGTTTCTTGAGCATAGACAGGAAGTTGTGCGCAGGAGAACGCAATTTGATTTGAGAAAAGCAAAAGCTAAGGCACATATTCTGGAAGGATTAAAGGTTGCGATTGAACATCTTGATAAGGTTATAAAAATAATAAAATCCTCCAAAGATGCGGATTCAGCGCGTGAGAGCTTAATGCAGGAGTTCAAGCTTTCTGACCTGCAGGTACGAGCTATACTTGATATGCGTCTGCAGCGATTAACAGGACTGGAAAGAGACAAGATCCAGCAGGAGTATCTGGATACAATAAAGTTGATAAATCAACTTGAAGAGATTTTGGCAAGTGATAAGAAAATTATGGACATAATCAAAGAGGAAATGCTCGAAATTAAGGGAAAGTACGCAAATCCAAGAAGAACCCGGATTGTTGAACAAACAACAGAACTTGGCATAGAAGACTTGATAGCAGAAGAAGACATGGTTATAACAATAAGCCACGTTGGGTATATAAAAAGGCTGCCTTTAACAACATACAGAAGACAGCATAGAGGTGGCAGGGGTATTATGGGAGCAGGGACAAAGGAAGAGGATTTTATAGAATATGTATTTGTAGCATCCACACACGATTATATACTCTTCTTTACAGACAAAGGACAAGTTCATTGGGTAAAGGTTTACCAAATACCGCAGGCAGGCAGGCTCTCAAGAGGCAAGGCTATTGTCAACCTTCTGCGCATTGCTCCTGATGAGAAAGTTACAGCTTTCGTCAGAGTTAGGGAGTTTGATGATAAGCATAATTTGATAATGGCAACGGAAAAGGGTGTTGCAAAGAAGACCAATCTCGTTGCTTATAGTCATCCAAGATCGGGCGGAATAAAAGGCATAAGGCTGGATAAAGGAGACAGGTTAATTTCAGTAAGGCTCACTGATGGAGAAAGCGATGTTCTTTTAGCAACAAAAGAGGGTAAAGCAATTAGGTTTCAGGAAAAAGCAGTAAGAACTGTTGGAAGGGTTTCAAGAGGTGTTCGAGGTATAAGACTGAAAAAAGAAGTTATTGTTGTTGGAATGGAAGTTGTTGAGGACGAGTCAACTGTTGTTGTTGTTACGGCTAATGGATATGGAAAACGCACGCGCTTTGCGGAGTACAGGCCACAGGGACGCGGAGGTGTTGGAGTTATTAATATTCATACGGGGACAAGAAATGGAATGGTTGAAGGATTAAGAACAGTTGCAGACGCTGATGAGTTAATAGTTATTACAGCTAAAGGTGTAATAATACGCCAGCCTGTTAAGGAAATAAGGGTTATCAAACGCAATACAAAAGGCACCAGACTGATCCGTCTTGACAAAGGCGACCGTGTAGTAAGTATTGCAAAGGTTGCTGTTGAGGAAGAGGAAAATGAAGTAAAAGAAGTGAAGAACAAAAAGGTATCAAAGAAGCCTAAAACTGGCAAACAAGTTAAGAAGAAAAAGAAGTAGACGCAAAAATATGTTGTTAAAGGAGAAAATCTCATCAACAGGTTCGCAGATATTTTACCGTATTCAGGAAGCACTTAATCAAAGCACTACAATATTTCCCTTACACAAGGTGCTCAAAATAATAAACTTCTCTCTTTATGGGTTGATTATAATTGTCTCTTTTATATTCGTGCGGGAAATAGTGTTATTAAGACTGAGGCCAGAGACAGGATTTAAAAAAATTGCGTTTGAATCGGATACTCCAAAAAAAGATTTCTCCTCGTATGCCTCAATAGTAAAGAACAATCCGTTTGGAGCGCCTCCTTTAGAACTGAAATCGCTTATGAAAACAAAGCCGGACACACCAAGTATTACGAGTATTAATAAAACCAATATTGTACTTGTAGGCACTGCTGTAAGCTCGTCAAATCCTCTAAACCATGCAATCTTTGCAAAACAAGACGGCACTCAGGAGGTTGTAAAACTTGGCAATAATATCTTTGCAATCGGAATGCTAAAAAAAGTAGGGAAAGACCATGTTATAGTTAAAAGAGGTCATGAGCAATTCGTAATTCTATTTGAAGATATACAAAGAAGAAAAAAATTAAGTTTAATATCTCCCTCATTGTTCAGCAAAAAAACGGATGACGGGTATATAATTAACCGCAAGATACTTGTTCAATCAATGAGTAATCCCCGCAATATATTTACTGATGCAAGATTAATTCCAAATATAAAACAGGGTAAACAACAGGGTTTTCTTCTAAGCGAAGTAAAAGCAGGTGGTCTTTATCACAATCTTGGACTTAAAAACGGGGATATAATATTAAAAATCAATGGTCGGGACATAACAAGTCCGGAACGAGCATTGCAGATATTGACAGCAATTAAAGGACTTGATAGAGTGGAACTTAATATAATTCGCAAGAATAAAAAACAAACATTAAATTATTTCATAAGGTAAATTATCATGAAATCAGTTAGACTATGTATTTTAATATGTCTTTTGTTATTTGTTACATTCAGTGCTGTATTCTCAAATTCGGACACTTCAGACCAAACTGTTTCATTTAATTTTGCTGATGTAGAGTTAACGTCTCTCGTAAGGCTTATAAGTAATATTACAGGCAAAAACTTTATCTATGATGAAAGGCTAAAAGGCAGGGTAACGGTTATTGCTCAATCAAAACTGAGTATAAACGAGGCTTACAAACTCTTTATATCTGTGATTGAATTGAAGGGATACACAATCGTTCCTTCAGGAAAAGCCTATAGAATTATTCCGATTTCAACAGCAAAGCAAGTTGGCGCAAAAGTTTATACAGACAGCATGTCTATGGTCAATGAAGCCTATGTTGTAAGGCTTGTCCGATTAAAACATGTTCCTGCGCGTCAGGCTTATAATTTCATAAAGCCTCTTATCCCAAGGGATAGACATATAGCTTTTTTGGGTCCGGATATACTGCTGATAGTTGATTCAGTATCAAATATTGAAAAGGTGCTGGAAATTATTGAGCAGGTAGACAGGAAAGGCATTGAAAATCCGGAGATAATATTCCTCAAATACGCTGATGCTGAATATGTTGCAGGCACTATCTCAGAATTAATAGCGCGAAGATTTAACGCGAAGATAGGAAAGGCTGCTATCCATGATACAAGATTAAATGCTGTGTTAGTCTTTGGGGATAAAGCAAAAAAGGATATTGTGAAGCAAATGATTCTGATGCTTGACGTGCCTTCCCCTGAGACTGCAGGTAAAATAAATGTGTATTTTCTTCAATACGCTGATGCTGCAGATGTTGCAGACACACTTCAGGGTATTATCAAAAGCTCAGCTAAAAAGTCTTCAGATACAGTGAAGATAACTATTTCTCCGCATAAATCTACTAATTCTCTTGTAATTGACGCTTCCCTGTCAGATTTTCAAGATATTACTAAGGTTATTAGACAATTGGATAAAAAACAGAGACAGGTATATGTAGAAGCTATGATTGTAGAAGCTTCAGTTGACAGGCTCTCAGAGATTGGCCTTAAATGGAGAACTACATTAAAACACAAGGATGAGCCAGTTCTTATTGGCGGATTTGGGAAAGTAGACAGAGGGGAGCTTATTAATGTGGTTGAAGGGCTTTCCGGATTAACTGTTGGAGGAATGAGAAATTTTTTCAGCATCCCAATGTCGCGGACAGCAGCAGACGGTACTGTAACTACTGAATATCTCAATATGCCTGGATTTGCCGCGTTACTAAATCTTAGCGAATTCAAGGGTGTAGTAAACATTCTATCAACACCTCAAATACTTACAGCAGATAATAAAGAATCAGAAATAATAGTTGGAGAGAATGTGCCTTTTGTATCCAGTAGAGAATCAGACCCGGCAAGACCACAGTCAATGTTTACATCAATTGAGAGAAAAGATGTTGGCATAAAGCTCAAAATTACGCCGCATATCACAGAAGGCGATTTCGTGAGACTTGATGTTTATCAGGAAATGTCTTCAGTGAAGTCTGAACCAACAGAACTTGTAGTTTCTATTGGACCAACACTAACAAAGAGATCTACAAGGACATCAGTATCATTAAAGAATGGGCAAACTGTTGTTATTGGTGGTCTTATGCAGGAGAGAAAGGAGAGCGGGCTTCGCAGAGTGCCGTTCTTGAGTTCTATACCTCTTATAGGGGAGTTGTTTAAATATCGCCAGAAAGGCATTGGGAGAACAAATCTTCTTGTGTTTCTTACACCTCATATTATAAGAGATACTGCTGATATGGTCTCAGTAACTGAGCAAAAGAAGCAGACCTTTGCAGAAAAATCTGAGAGATATGTACAAGGAGAAGTTTTTGTGCAATTTAAGAAATCTGTAGACACAAGAGTGATTGAGGCAATACTTGAACTTGAAAATACAGAAATAATT
Organism: bacterium; assembly: GCA_030631525.1. Classification (GTDB taxonomy): domain Bacteria; phylum JAHJDO01; class JAHJDO01; order JAHJDO01; family JAHJDO01; genus JAHJDO01. The sequence goes on along the minus strand of DAOVKY010000015.1, from coordinate 4,516 downwards.
GGTGTGTATAATGAGACATACCATTTGAAACTTCCAAAGAGAAGAAAGGTTGATAAGGCAGTAAAAAAGTTTCAAGCCTATAAAGAAGTAGAGCTTGCCAAACCAAATTACAGATTTGATGCTAAATGACGACGAAAACTCTGCATGAAATAAATAAAGAAGATATTGATCTAGCGCTTTTGAAAGAAATCCCCCTAAACTTTGCAAGGGCAAATGTGGTCCTGCCGCTTAGAATTAAGGATGAGAGGATTCTTGTGGTAGCATCAGGTCAAAGCGGTATATTTGCCGCTCATGATATTGCCAGAAAATACAAGCTCAAACTAAGTTTGTTTTCTGCAGCAAAGGGATTGATATTAGAGGCAATAAACAAGTTTTATAGCGCCACATCATCAGCCAAAGAGGTTATGGGCGATATCTCAGGTGAAGACCTGCTATCTGTGGCAACAGAATTTGAGTCTCCAAAGGATCTTCTTGAGATCGCGCAAGACGCTCCCATCATAAGACTTTTAAATGCGCTCTTTCAGGATGCAGTAAAGCATAGAGCGTCTGATATACACATTGAGCCATATGAAGAGACTCTGGACATTCGTATGAGAACAGATGGAATTATGCATAAAATACTTAGCCCGCCAAAAATTATACAGGATGCATTGATCAGCCGTATAAAGATAATGGCGGACATGGATATTGCTGAAAAAAGATTGCCTCAGGATGGACGGATAAGGCTTTTAGTAGGTGGAAGGGACATAGATATAAGGGTATCAATCATCCCCACTGTATATGGAGAAAGAGCAGTATTAAGATTTCTTGACAGAAGGCAGGGAATGCTTGGCCTTTACGAGGTAGGACTCAGCAAGAATGATGCAAGACAGATTGAGAGCATTGTAAAGCAGACACATGGAATGTTTCTTGTTACAGGGCCAACTGGTTCTGGAAAGACAACAACACTCTATGCTGTGTTGAATAGGATAAAAAACGAAAAGACAAACATAATGACTGTGGAAAATCCTGTAGAGTATGATCTAAAGGGCGTAGGGCAAATGCAGATAAATCCTAATATAGCGCTTACATTTGCGTCAGGGCTCAGGTCTATTCTCAGGCAGGATCCGGATGTAATAATGGTTGGGGAGATAAGGGATTTGGAAACAGCAGAGGTTGTAATTCAGGCATCGCTTACCGGGCACCTGGTTCTAAGCACACTTCATACAAACAATGCTGCTTCCAGTATAATCAGACTGCTTGATTTAGGAGTAGAACCATTCTTAGTATCATCCTCGCTTTTGGGTGTGTTAGCGCAGAGACTTGTAAGAAAGATATGTCCGCATTGTAAGATTGGGTATAAGCCATCAGAAGTTGAACTATCCTACTTTGCTTCCCCTCCAAAACAGCTCTACAAAGGCAAGGGATGCGATAAATGTATGAAGGAGGGATATGCCGGCAGAACGGGAATTTTTGAGCTTCTCCGAATAGACGAACACGTAAGACAACTAATTGCAAAAGGCATTGATGCGCACACAATCAATTCTACTGCTGCAAAGCATGGTATGAGAACACTCCTAAGCGATGGAATTGAAAAGGTGCTCTCAGGTATTACAACATTAGAAGAAGTACTCAGGGTTACACAAAAAGACTATGCCGATATACAATTATAAGGGATATAGAGAAAACAGTAGTTCCTCAAAGGGCGTTATTGAGGCAGAAAGTAAAAGGGACGCTGCGTTGCTGCTTAAAGAAAAGGGTATCCTTGCCTCTGAAATAAAAAAGTCAATATCCAAAAATGATTTCTTTAGATCACAGCCAAAATCAGAGCTTCCGCTCATTACCAGAGAATTAGGCGCGCTTCTAAGCTCAGGAGTGTCTCTGGCAGAGTCTTTAAAAACGCTTTCACTTGACCAGAGATCATATTGGCGGGATATTCTTATTGGATTAAAAGATCGTATTTCAGAAGGCTCAAATCTTGCAAAAGCAATGGAGGATTTTAAGAACTTATTTCCAGAGTATTACATTAATATGGTTGCTTCAGGAGAAGCAAGCGGAAAACTGGGTGAAGTATTTGTGGGGCTGGCTAATTTTCTTGATATTGAAGCGAAATTAAAGGCAAAGATGAAGACTGTGCTGATCTATCCTGCGATTATGTTTTCTACAGGTATAATTATTATTGGATTTGTTATGACTTTTGTCATACCTAGAATAGCAAGGGTTTTTGAAGCCTCAAACACACCACTTCCCTTTGTAACAGAAACTCTAATCTTTTTAAGTACATTTTTTGCAAATTACTGGATACTACTATTTGGAACAGCTATCCTGGCAGGATATGCCGGCAGATGGTTTGCGCGCAATAGGAGGCAGGTACTGGACAGATTTATACTTAAGATGCCTATCCAAATTCTAAACACTCTATTTATTGCAAGATTCTCAAGAATGCTTGGAGTGCTTTTTGCATCTGGTGTTCCAATAGTGAAGGCATTGGAATTATCCGCAGCCTCAGTTGGCAACAGGGCATTTGAAGAACATATTAAGACATCAGCAATAAAAATCTCATCAGGAGCATCTATATCATCTGCTTTAAAAGGGTTCCCGCATGTATTTAATCAGATAATAGCCAGCTCTGAAAAAACAGGAAAGCTGGCTATAGGTCTTGGGAAAGTAGCGTCTATTTATGAAGATAGCTTTAACCGTATGGCAGATAGATTGCTTTCAACTCTTGAACCGGTTATAATTTTAATAATGGGTGCAGTGGTTGGGTTTATTGCATTCGCAATTATGCTGCCAATGTTCCAGATGGAAAGGTTGATAGGATAAAAACTAAAGGAGGTTCTCAAATGAGAAAAAACGGGTTCACATTTCTTGAGATAATGGTAGTAGTGTTTATATTAAGCATGTTAGTTGCAGTTATTGCTCCAAGAATAATTGGCAGAACAGATGACGCTCGTATTGTTAAGGCAAAGATACAGATAAGAAATTTTGAAACTGCTTTAAAGCTTTTTAAGCTTGATAATGGACTCTATCCTGATACAGAACAAGGGCTTATGGCGCTTGTTGAGAAACCGGCAATTGGAAGAATTCCACAAAACTATCGTGACAGAGGCTATCTTGAGGAAAGATTTATTCCAAACGACCCATGGGGCAATTTCTATATTTACATCTCTCCCGGAATCCACGGAGATTATGACATAATAAGCTATGGCGCAGATGGCGAAGAAGGCGGCGAAGGAAAAGAAGCCGATATAAAAAGTTGGGATATAAGATAAACACCATCGGGGTAAATACAAAAGCATTCAGCTTTCTTGAACTTTTATTGTCAGTATTTATTATTTCATTATTCTTGTCTCTTTCATTTCCAATGATGGAGAATTTCTTAAGAGGTAAAGCCCAAGCTGATGCAAGAAAAGTCTACAACATACTTACCTATGTAAACGATACCTCTGTTATGAGGAAAGAGGAGATGGAACTAAAGATAGACTTAGATAAAAAAACCATTTCTTTCCCGGATAACAAAATCATAAAACACTATGAGATCAAAACACTTTCCGCTGTTCATACATTAGCATCAGGCATGGTTAATTCAGGAGAGATAACGTTTTTTGTCTCTGAAAACGGGCTTCAATATATGCTGACAATCTATCTATCTGATAAAAAGAAAAAGATGCTGGTAAAATTTAATCCTATAAGCAACAGAGCAAGCATACATAATGTCAAAACAGAAAATTTCTAATCAGGCAAAGTTCTGCTTATCCATACCAGAGGTTTAAGACAGACTCTAACTGTGCTTTTAAGCATTGGATGCTTTGCGATAAAGTTTGCAACAGGAGGAGAGGTTTTATAATATGTTTTTACAAATAATCTTCCCGGCGCGTTTGTCAATAAATACTCATCTCTGAATTTGCGCAGCGTTATCACATCTTCTGCCATTGGCGTGCCATAGCATGCAGTTGCGACAAAGCAACCACTGCTGCTTCCACTACTGCTGCTACTACTTCCGCTGCTGCTACTACTTCCGCTGCTGCTACTCGGGGAATATTTATAAAGACCTCCCCCTGTGCCTGCATATAAAGACCCGATCATCAATGTCTTAACCGATATAAAGGCATTGGTTAAAAGTGCCCAGTTGCTGCTTGCATCAGTGCTTTTGTAGAGATAACCATCTCCAGTCCCGGCATAGACAATATTTGAGTTGGATGAATCTATTGCTATGGTCTCAAAAACACCGCTGCTGCCGCTGGGAGTTATATCTGTCCAGCTATCTCCGGCATCGGCTGTCTTGTACATTTTGTCTTCCTCAGATTCAGTTCCTGCATAGAGTACAGTTCCATCATTAGGGTCTATCACCAATGCTCGTATGATCTCGCTGGTCAGACCACCAACAGATGCCCAATTAACCCCACCGTTTGTTGTTTTAACTACGCCCCTATAAGTGGCGTCGCCTTGATCATTGCGGCCCACATAGATGGTAAGTGAATCAGGTAAATCAGCAGATGGCTTTATTGCCATTGACCAAATAGGGTTATTTGGAGGG
>DAOVKY010000044.1 GCA_030631525.1 bacterium | reverse complement strand
TTGATTGTCCTGACGCGACCACCACGCTTAACGCATTCATCAAATTTGCGTGGCATTATTTTCTGCCCTCCTCACAAGTCTCTAAAAGATTCTTGAGATGTGCGAGCTGTTCACTTAAATCAACGTCAAAGAAGTCTTGGAAGAACTCAAGTTTGTCAATATGACCTGTTTTTTGATCTCTGGTTGCCTGTATCAAACGATTCATTGGAGTATATTCAGGCATCATTTCCTCCTGCCGATGGGTCCCCTTTTTTTGCCCCTTGCTTTGCCCTGCCCTGCTCCTTTGCTGCGAATTTTACCGCCTGGACATTTCTTTTTGGGCATGGCTCTTTGTAAGAACTTAAAGCAGAACTATCTCTGTGTCAAGCTCTTTTTTGGAAGGGTGGCTACGCCCAGAGGCTCCCTAAATCCTACCTAAAGGTTTCAGAGATCGGCGTTGAACCGAATGGAACGTAGGCGTAGCCGATGCGTTTGAAAGGAGAAAATAGAGTGGAATGAAATGAGAAAAACCACTTAAAGTGGCTCCTCTTCTATGTTCTGTCTTGCACGTTCTGTGATTTCTTTCGCCTGTTTCTTGAAGTCTGTTTCACCTGTTCCCCTAATACCTTTTAACTCTGTAGAGGCTAATGGTTTGTCGGTATATGCACTTCCACTCCGATCAATTTTAATTTCAACGTCTTTAAATTCAGGTTCCTTTATCGGACCGCGCCAATCGAGCCGGCTAAGAATCTCAAGTATGCACTCGAACATATAAACCTGGTTCTGCAAAAGGCACTCCAGCTTTGGGCTTGATTGAAATGCTGACCGGTAAAATTCTTTCGTTCTCGCTTCAAGTTTCATGGTTTTTCCTTAACTGAAATCTCCAGTTTGTCTGGGTGCAAAACAAACATTGTTTCAAGTTTTTTTTCCAGAAACTCATGCAAATTCTGGGTAGCTTCAAGCAAAAGCTTCTGTCGCTGGAAATTCAGTTGCTCTTCCTTGCGCTGAGGAAAAGTACGCTCAAAATCAGCCTTTATTTCTTTTCTGCTTCGCATACTAATTTCTCCTTCTTTAATTTTTTTATTAAAGATCGGCTCTCATTGGCTTTTATTGCATTTTCTTGATTAGTTAACCATTGGCAATTAGATGGCTCATAGTTTCCTTTGTGATTTATTCTGTCAATAGTAAGATTTCCAGAATAACCGTTGGCTAAAGCCCATACTTTAAAAGCAAAATAACTATCTCTCCATTCAGGACAAACTTGAATTCCTTTTGCTCCATAGTATTTATAGCTTGGAGCTTTTTTATAATAACACCTACTATTCATTCCTAACCAGATGGTATATAAGCGTATTCGTCTTTTATTAGAACTATCTCCATGTTGATAACTCGGATGCGAATTCCCCACAAGCTTACGCCTTACTTCATCATGGAAACATCCGCATGAAGTTGTATGATTCTGAATTAAATTGGTTCCCAGCACTTCAGTCAAATTCCCACAATCACATCGACAAAGCCAAATTATGTGTCCATGTTTACTGCGTTTATTAATATCTTTTATCACAATAAGCCTTCCAAATCTTTGCCCTTTTAAATTAATCATTTTTGATGTTGAATTTTCTCTAAAACTTCATCCAAATAAGCGATAAATCTAACTACAAGACTGTCCCATGCGTACCATTCTCCATTCGCGCCCTCAAGCGTGATGCCAAGCTTCTCTTCTTGCCTGAGTGGGGCGATATTGAATTTTTTAGCAAGCGCAGTGAGGTTTCTGGCAAAGTCAACCCCTCTTGCCTTGCGCCTGAATTGCTCTGCCTGTGACCTTGGCTTCACAATATCAAAGCCTTTTGTTTTCTCGTCTTTGTCGTTACCGTTACCACCGTTACCGTTTCCTGGCATTTTTCTCCTCCTTTGCTTCCTTGAATAAGTTGCGGATGAAGTCTTTAACAAGCTTCTTAACGCCCTCATAATACCATCCGACAATTCCTGGGCATTTAAGCATAAATCTTTCTGCCTTCTCCTCAATCCACTCCTCGCTCGGTTCTGCCTGTGCTTCAAGACATTGATGACGGACTTGCTGGAAAGTAGCTTCTTCCTCATCGCTCCAGGGAATATCATTGTCCTCATACATCGTTTTCATGTGGGACATAGCTGTTATAAGCCACTTATCCAAATCATTTTTACTCAGCTTTTCACTCACAGTGGTCCTCCTCCCTCTTTGTAGATCCTGTAGCCCTTGAGATAAAGCCACAGCAGACTGGTGTTCATCCACTGGTAGCCGACACCCTCTGTGTCGTCACAGTCATGGGGAATCTTTTTCAATTCCGGAATAGTCAATGGCGTGGGAACTTCAAGGCTCATGGCACAGCATTTCTTAAGTTTCTGCCAGAACTCCTCGTCAACTTCCTGATCAATCTTTTTGTGGATCGCTTTTTGGTCTTTCATTTTTCTCCTCCAGCAATTCAGGGTTTTCGTGGATATTGCCCTTAATTTCCCACGTGTATTCATTCACGCAATCCCCCCCACTACGACCTCCGAGTCTAATATATTTCCCACTTTTCTTATCAAAGATGCACCACGCAAGTAACCCTGCGTGCATCCCTACCTCATACCATCTGTCGTGAAATAAAACTTCCCCAGTAAATTCTATATCAGTTACAATATCTCCCTCATAAACATCTTTTCCATTTGCATCTGTTAATCCTGTGTATTGCATGAGTACATAATCTTCCTTCCCTATCATCCAATCATTATTATCGGCAACAATCACAATTATGCCCGTATAATAAATGGCATTGAGTTCATCTCCTGTAAACATTCGCTTGTTTTTTTTGTCCCAAGCCCTAAATTTGATCTCTCTCATTTTATCTCTCCTTTTGGTTCTTCGCTGACCCATCCTTTCGGGTCCATCGTTTTGCATTTCGGGCATATCCAGTTCCAGATAATCCCGATATTCGGCTCCTCGCTTGTGATATATTGCTCCATCTCAGCCTTGCACATCGGGCAAACCTTGAAGCCCAGAACGTAAACTTCCAGAAAGCTTTCAAAAACATCAGGAGAAAAGAGAGAAATAAAATCTCCTCTGGCAACCTGGACTGCCTCTCCGTCAGATACGAGATTGATCACAGGATCGGACTTTATCTCACCATGCCGGATCTGCTCAAGGATATGGTGAGCCAGTTTTGCGGTAGCCTCATCCTGCTCTCTCTGCAACTGGCTCTCTGTAACTTTCCTGGCAAAGTCGGTCATTTTCTTATCAGGCAAGTATTTTGGTTGTCAACCTTGTACTTCTCCCATCTCCAGAACAAAAGGCTCTTGAGAAAAAACTTCCACCTGGGAAGCGAATATTTGTAAATAATCTGTTGGCTAAAGATTGTCATTTTGTGAACACCAGTTTATCTGAGTTGTTGATGATAAAATCTGTCAACGCTGTCGCAAGCCGGACAACCGTTTTCTCCTTAAACTCCAGTTGCATCTCAGTATTGAAAACATGAAATATCTCATGGAAGAAGCTGTCGATTATCTGTTCGGGGGCAAGATCTTCGTCAAGATAAATCGTCTGCGTGTTGTAGTAGGTCATCCCCAATTTGCCTATTAATATCTCAGGGTTTTTGTTGATATTGACATAAATAATCCTGTAGGTCTTGCCCAGGAGCTTTAGCTCTTTAACCTTACGCATCTTCATTTGTTCTTCTCCTTCACAAGCTCGATCTTGGTGTTCGGATACTTTTCTTTCAGGATCTTCGCTGCCTTTCGCCTTATCTTCTGTTGCTCTTTTTTGTCGGAAATTTTTAAGCCTGGATTATTCTGCCCGATAAAATCCAAAACCATTTCAAGGCAGGTAACAGCAAACTCGTTCCGTAGAATCTGTTCCGCTTCAATCTCCCCGAACTTAATCATCCGAAGCTACCTCCTGCTCTCAAATGAAGCTCCTCACACCGCTTTTTGACGGTAGCCACTACTTCGTCTATCTTGATTTTGCCTTCGGGGAACTTAATGGCAACACCCATTTGGTGTTGTAAAATCCTATTCGCAAGCATCAGGAGCAACTGGTCAAAGGTCAGGTCAAAGTCAGTGTAATAGCCCTTCAGGAACTCGATATAAAGCGCCTTTACCGGATTATCTGGGTTCATCTCATCCTCCCGATTCAGTCTCTTCGCCCTCTGTAGGAACATCGCTTGAATATTTAGGTAACTTACTCTTGAGCGCTTCTTTGTTGATAAGAGCATGTGTCCCGAATTTGTCATGCTTCAAGAACACTAAGCCCAGGCTGTCCGCAAGAAGATGAAGCTTTGCGTTAATATCAACAGTTCTACCGTCAAGCCTACGGATTCGATCCTTGTCGTGTTGGGTAAAAATGTGAACGTTTTGGTGGGCAAGCCTAATGATTGGCTTCTTTTTCTTGAAAATACTCATTTTAAACCTCCTTTTTTGGTTTCCCAAATCTTTTCCGCATTTCTGTAAAAGTGAATCGTCTTTTGGGTTGTGGAAACAATTCGCGGTAGAGCTTATCTAATTCATCAAATTCCCTGTCCCAGGGCGTTGTGTTCGTGTGGCTCATGATTTTTCTCCTTCACCCCTCTATCGGAAATCGGAAGCTAAATGTCAAATCTTCGACAGCGCCCTCAACAGCTTGTTGTAAAGCCAGTCATACCACCAATTCGCTTTCTTGCTTATCCAACTCCTGAAAAATATAACAAATATTACCAAATGCACAATCTCATGCAATAGCGTCTCAAGTATAAAAAAAAGATTCTGGTCAGTGGAAATAAAAATATACCAGGAAGGACTCCAAATGCGATAGCCAAGAAAAACAAAAGACTTCCTCTCCTTGCTGGTGAGTTCAGTGGGATCAAAAATAAACCCACGCTCTCCATGCCCATCCGCCCCCAAATCAAAACGATTGCGAGTAAATATTATCCTAAGCATGTCTCCTCCGTGTCAAATAGAGCCTGATCATAACAGATACAAAAAACCAAAACTTGTGGAGGTATAAATTTCTGTCAATCACAGGCTCCGCTCCCTTATCGGAGAAACAATCCCTTTTGTCAAATCTTAATAAAATTATTTTTAAAAAAATCTGTGAATAAGGGTAGATATTAAAGTACCTCCCATTTCCGGCTATTCCCATACCCCTCCCCCTGTCCCCAGGTGCTATAGCAATAACACCCCATACTATCACCTGTTATAGTACATGCTATTACCTAATCTGGTAATAAGGTATAGTTTAAGCTATAAGGTATATATTAATATACATACAGGTAGTATATAGGTAGTTGTCTATTAACTACCAGGTAATATAGGGAGTATGTGGGTTACTTCAAGTCTGTAATAGGTAATAGGACAGCTAAACGGTAGGTGATGGTCTATAGGTTTTTGTCTTTGGTATTAAATCATAGACAGGTGTTAGGTTTAAAACCTGTCTGGTTTTAGGTTTTAGGTTTAACCCTGATGATTAGATAGTAGTTGTACATACTGTAGTTGTTAGCCGGAGATTGAAAGTATATGGGGTGATACAGAATGTGGTAACAGGATATTGTTACCAAGGATGGTAATTCAGGGGGTTGTTCATGTTTGGGGTGATTGTTACCGGATGATGTAATGTTTGACATATTCCTTTGTCGATACGATGAAGGGGTGAGGTGAGAAAATGAAACAACTAAACAATGTTCTTCAATCAGCGATGGCTGATATGGAGAAGAAATCCTGGAAAGGCGAAACAGTTGAGCGATATTCAATCGTTCTCACTTATGCTCATGGTGGAGCCTCTTTCTTCTTTAGGTGTGAAGAGCCAGCTCAATCTAAAGAATATTCTCGTGGAATAACCGAAGAACGGATAAGGGAAATTCTTGACTCTTTACCCAAGAAGCTGAAACCACTTGCTGATGGCATAGCCAGGGGATGGTCGGCAACTGTTCGCAAGAACACCGTAACATCACAAAGGATTAAATAGGGGGCAACATGATTGAATCTTATGGATTGTATGAGGACTTGGAAACAAGTGAACGGTTAGGGTCATCAACCGGTGATGATGACAACACAGGGGATTTTTAACGAGGAGGTTTAAGGTGTCAACGAGATGTCAGATTGGATTTTACGAGCCTGAGTCTAAAAGCCTTACAGACTTTGAGGCTCTGATTTACAGACATTGTGACGGATACCCAGGCAAAGCCGATGGCTCAGAGACAGGAGTTCTTGCCGACATCGTGCCTGTCCTCAGGGACTTTGACGCAGACAGGGGGCTTGATGACGTGGAATATTCATCAGCCTGGTTGGTGGCAAAGCTCAAGGATACTAAAACAAACATCGGGATTTGCCGAGCGTTTCATGGGGACATTGAGTTTTTCTATGCTGTATATCCTGACAGAATTGAGGTTTATGAAACACCTTTCGATTCTAAGCCTGAGCAGTGGAAGCTCATCGAAACGGTCAACTTGAAACAATAAGGGGTGAGCCATGATTTACGCTGTGATCGTAT
>DAOVKY010000148.1 GCA_030631525.1 bacterium | reverse complement strand
TAATGATAGCCGAACCAGAATCAGGATAATAAGAAGTTTAAGGTGGATAAAAACACGCCAAACAATGAAGGTGCTAAGAAAAATAGCTAAAGACGATGATAACCCGGAAGTTAGAGTAGCAGCAGAAGAAAGTCTGAAGTTCTTGAGAATAAGATATTAACGCAAAGTGTCGCAGACAAAACCTAACAAAATTTTATCTGCGACACAAAAAACAAAAGACAGGTAATTATTACTTGCCCATTATCCGATACATACCAGTACCGCAGCTTGGACAAACGCCTTTCATTGCTTTTCTGCCATTCTTCATTGTAACTTCTTTGGCATCTTTCATCTCTTTCTTAGCCTTGCACTTCACACAATAACCTTCCATGCTACACCTCCTTATGGTTTGTTTTTAAAACAACATTGGTCTAAGTTTATCATCCCGTGACCAAAAGTCAATCAAATTGTATGATTAGAGATTCCTCAAGAAACTTTTTTGTTTCCAGAAATGCTTTTGCTCTGTGGCTTATTTTGTTTTTTATCTCAGGGCCCAGTTCTGCAAAGGTCTTGCTGTATTCTGGAATAATGAAGAGAGGATCATATCCAAAACCAGTTTTGCCCTTAGGTTCAAAAGCGATTATCCCCTCACAAGTGCCTTTTATGATTTTCTTCATTTTGCCTTTGTCTGCAATTGCAACAATACATACAAACCTCGCTGTGCGATTCTTAGGAGGAACGTACTCCATGAGTTCAAGAAGCTTTCTGTTATTATCATCGTAAGTTGCATCTTCGCCTGCAAAACGCGCGGAATAAACGCCGGGCTGTCCTTCCAAAGCGTCAACTTCCAATCCTGAATCATCAGCAATAGCCAACTGTTGCGTGAATTTACTTACAACAAGAGCCTTCTTAATTGCATTCTCTTCTAATGTTACACCGTCTTCTTCAACCTCTTCCAATCCGGAAAAATCCAATGCAGATGAAATTTTGGCCATTAAACCGTCAAGAATTTTCGTGATTTCTTTTATTTTATCTCTATTTCTTGTTGCCAGAACTATATTCACTCTACTTATTTTTTATCTTCTTAAGCTTTGCATATTTAGTAAGCAAAAGACGCTTCTGATTGTCATTGTCAAAATGAACTGTTATTTTCAAACTCTCTCCAACCCCACTATGTTCAATAACAGTTCCCTTTCCCCATTTTGGATGCATTACCCTATTACCGATACTATACTCTCGTTTAAGAATATGCTTAGTCATATCATTCCCCTTTATTAAAGTGTTTATCTGCCATTCTTGTTATTCTATTTAAAACGCTCTCTAGTTCCCTGCCTTTTTCCAGTTTTTCTTCTTTTGAAACATTTGCTGGAACATAAACAGGAGAACCAAAAGTTACTACAGCCCTGGTAAAAGGATGAGGAAACACAAATCTATCCCAACTATTAAACCTTGTGTTTCTGGATGTGCTGAATGTCATGGGAATGATCGGACATCCTGACTCAGCTGCTATCTGAATAATTCCGTGCTGGACTTTCTCAGCAGGACCTCTTGGTCCGTCTGGTGTTATTCCCATATCCAAATCTTCTGACAATTTTTTAAGCATCTCTTCATGAGCATTCTTTCCATAATGTCTGCTAGATCCTCTGACAGCAGAATATCCAAATCTTCTGACAATCCTTGCTATAAATTCTCCATCCCTGCTTGGACTTACTAAAACACATATATTCTTGCCACTTAATTTGTACCTGTAATAATAAACAGTCAAAAACAACCTGCTGTGCCATGTAGCAAGTATAACATTTTTACCTTCTCTTTTTAATCTTAGATAATTCTCTTCTCCTTCGGTTTCAAAGATTATGCTTCTGCCAATACCTCTAATCAATATCCAAGCTAACCATGGAATTATTCCTGACTTAAAAACACTGTGTATTCTCATTTTTCAGCATCCGCACGGAACTGAAGATCATACAATTTCTTGTACAAACCGCCTTTTTCGACAAGTTCCTCATGTGTGCCTGTTTCTATAATTTTGTTGTCTTCAACTACTATAATTTTATCCGCATGCATAACAGTAGAAAGCCGATGTGCAATCACAAATGTAGTGCGATGAGTCATAAGATTATCTATTGCCTTCTGGACCAGATATTCTGATTCAGTATCAAGAGCAGAGGTTGCTTCATCAAGTATAAGAATAGGAGGATTTTTAAGAATAGCTCTTGCAATGGCTATTCTCTGCGCCTCTCCTCCTGAAAGCTTTACTCCGCGATCACCAATAACAGCGTCATAGCTTTCAGGCATTCCCATTATAAATTCGTGCGCAAGCGCAGCTTTAGCGGCATGTTCTATCTTTTCCTGAGAAACTTGTTTCTGATGCCCATAAGATATATTCTGTTTTATCGTATCGTTAAAAAGAACAGTCTCTTGCGTAACAATTCCCATTTGAGCGCGAAGTGAACATAATGAAAATTCCTTAATATTCGTTTCGTCTATTGTAATTTGTCCTGATGTTGGATCATACAGCCGTGGAATGAGATTCGCTATTGTCGTTTTACCTGAACCGCTTGGGCCTATTACAGCAACAATCTCTCCATGCTTAATATCAAAACTGATATTCTTTAACACAATAACATCTTTATCATAAGCAAAGCTGACATTCTGAAATTCAATTTTATTCTTAAATGTATCCAATGTAGGGGCATTGGGCAAATCAACAATCTCTGAGGGGCTATCCATCACATTGAAGATTCTTGATGACGCTGCAAGCATAGACTGAATCGTATTATTAACCTTGCTTAATTTCTTTACGGAGCCGGGAATCCCGCCTATAGCAACGGCAAATCCAATAAAACAGCCAATAGTTAAATCACCTCTTATAACAGAAACACCGCCAAGCCACACGGCAAGAGCAATTCCAAGCATACCTACAAACTCTGTAACAGAAGAAGTGACTGCCTGTATTCTTGTCCTTTTTATCTCTGTCTTAAAAACCCCCTCGTTTTCCTTATTAAATCTTTCTGATTCATAATGTTCCATTGAAAAAGCTTTAACAATTCTCATTGAGGAAAGGCTTTCCTGCATTACTGAAAAAACGGATGCTCTTCTCTTTAAGGTAATGGATGTAACCTTGCGCATCTTTCTGCCGAATTTAATAATCGGATATATTGCAATAGGGAATATCAGAATAGAGGCAATGGTTAGTTTTGGACTGAGTCCAAATGCTATTATTATTCGTGTCAGGATGTTTAAAGGCTCTCTCATAACATCTCCAAAGAGTACTGTCATGGATTTTTTAACTTCTCCAACATCATTTGAAATACGACTCATAATAGCGCCTGATTTCTGTCTGGTGAAGAAAGATAGACTCATATGCTGAATATGCCTGTACAATTTATTTCTCAGATCCAAAGTTCCTCTAAGACCAGCATACGTTATTAAATAACTTTGAGCAAAGTAGGCAAATCCTTTCAAAATAT
>DAOVKY010000122.1 GCA_030631525.1 bacterium | reverse complement strand
TTATATTTTTTAGGAAATTATATTTATCTTTAATCCATCCCTGCTCATTATAATATTCGTATCTCGGAGCTTCACCCCAACCTGTAGGTTTTACAACTAAATGTGCAGATTCATAATCATCAATATCATATTCACTTAAATCAACTATTACTCTTGCTTTATATCCAGTTATTGAACTAAAAAATACCAAAACTTCCTCAAATTCATCTCTACTCATACCAATTACAAAAGAAATACGACAAGTAATACAATGCATCCATTCATTATTATTCCAAGAGTCTAGGGCGCCACTCCATGCATTTTGCGCAAATTCAACACTGCAGGCAGAACCGTGTCTAATCATTGGACTTGTTAAGTTGTCTTTATAAATACTTACAGGAATATAAATCGGATTTAGCATTAACGCACTATTTACACTGCCTGTTTCAGAAGCTAACAAACTTACTGTTGGACACAAAAACAAAATCCCTAAAAACAGTACAAATATTCTCTTCTTCATCTCAGCTTTCTACTTATCCTTTTTGGTCATTTAGACTTTGGATTTTATTTGACATTTGTAATTTGACATTTGACATTCCCTTACTCATTTCCTATCACAACATCTCCATCTTTATGTGATGTTATTTCTAGTTCCGGTGTTGTTGTGTCTATTATAAAACTTGCCTCTATGCCTGATTTGTTCCCAGCCTTATCCTTTACTTCAACAGAAATTGTATGGCTTCCATCTAAAAGCGCTATCTCTGGTGTATAGCTTATCTTTCCAGTAATAGAATCATAAGAGTGAGTGACTATATTCTCATCAACTTTCATAACGATAGAGGACGGATCTACTCCGCTCTCTGTGTCCTTAACTATTGCTGAAATCTCAGGAGTAGAATTATTGATTACGCTATTATCTGCCGGGGTAAGATTACTTATGACAGGCGGCGTTGTATCTGTTTCCACTCTGAATGTTGAGCTTATGTTTGCCACATTTCCTGCCTTGTCTTTCAGCTCAATAGAAATTGCATGTGTTCCATCTGTTAGCGCTGTAATTGGTGTATAACTTAGTTTGCCTGTTGTCTCATCATAAGTTGCAATTACCTCTGCATCATCAAGTTTTAATATGATCGTTTCTTTATCAATGCCGCTTGTTGCGTCTGACAATACTGCTGAGATCTCCGGCTGGTTATTGTTTATTAAAGCGTTGTCTGCTGGTGAGAGAGCTGAAATTACAGGGAGAGTATTGTCCAAAATAAATGTTATCTCTTTAGATTCTGCTTTATAGCCTCTTCTTCTATGCGACCTGTATGCTATTGTTTTTAGCTTATGTTCTCCATCTTCCTGAGTAGAAATGTTTATTTTGAATGTGTGATTTCCTGACCTATGCCACCAATGCCATGTTCTGTAACTTCCAGCCAAATTATCATCTAAATATAAATCTATTATTCCCGCTCTGCCTTCCCATAATACTTTTACATCTAAACTTGTTCCTTTTATGTATGAACTATCTTCAGGCGAGGTTATCTTAACTAATATTAGCGGCTTTTTAGGTCTCAATCTGAAGTTTAATGTGTATGTTCTTCCTTTTCGGACATATATCCATCTTGACCTTGAATAATACCCATTTGCTGATGCTTTTACTTTATATACTCTTCCCCAGAACCATACCTTAATATTTTTTATTACATAGTTGCCATTTGCATCTGCTGTAGCTCTGTAACGGCCGGCTTTTACTGTTGCGTCAGATATAGCTTGATTTGTTAGGGAATTTGTTGCTTTGCCCTGGATTGTTGCTGTGCCTGTTTCCCACCAGCTTGTTTTTTTGGGTCGACTATAGGCAGGACTAACACTGCTTAAAATTATTGAAAATACGAGTAAAAATATTGAAAGTTTTTTCATAACTCCTGTCACTGTCTCTTGTCCTTCTTTTTAGCCTTTTCCACTGTTACAATTCCTCTACTTGCTCCGGGGATAGCTCCCTTTATAACTAATAAATTCTTATCTTTATCCAATCGCACAATTTTAAGACTTTGTGTAGTAATTCTTTTGTTTCCCATCTGTCCCGGCAATTTCTGTCCTTTGAATACACGTGAAGGAGAAGCGCTGGCGCCTACGGATCCGGGCGCTCTGTGAAACCTTGAGCCATGAGACGCTGGACCACCTTTAAATCCCCATCGCTTTATTACACCTGCAAATCCTTTTCCTTTGGAAGTTCCGCATACATCAATAAAACTCCCTTCTTCAAAAATATCAACCTTTAGTTCCTGTCCTACTTCGTAATCATTAGGATTACTTACCCTGAATTCTCTTATATATCTTTTAGGCTCTACTTTTATTTTACTAAATTTAGCCTTTAAGGATTTCGTTAATTTCTTTTCCTTTATATCCTCATAGCCTAACTGGACAGCATTATATCCTTCTTTATCTGACGTCTTTTTTTGCAGAACGACACAGGGGCCCGCTTCAATCAAAGTAACAGGTATAACTTCTCCCTTCTCCCCAAAAATCTGTGTCATTCCTGCTTTTCTACCTATTAGACCAGAGAACATTATAATTTCATTTCCTATAATTTAACCTCAACATCAACCCCGGACGGTAAGTCAAGCTTCATCAATGCATCCACAGTCTTAGGAGTTGGATCTATAATATCTACTAGTCTTTTGTGTGTTCTTATTTCAAACTGCTCACGTGATTTTTTATCAACATGAGGTGATCTTAATACTGTAAATCTTTCTTTTCTTGTCGGTAATGGAATAGGTCCTATAACAACAGCACCTGTTTTCTCAACTGTCTTAACTATCTCCTTAACAGATTGGTCAAGCAGTTTGTGGTCATTAGCTTTCAAACTTACCCTTATCTTTTCTTTTGGCATTTTTTTATCCTTAAATACTACCTATATACTCACTTAATAATTTTAGATACAACACCAGCGCCTACTGTCCTTCCTCCCTCTCTTATCGCAAATCTTAATCCATCTTCCATTGCTATCGGCGCTATTAACTCTATCTCTAAATCTACATTGTCTCCCGGCATTACCATCTCTACTCCTTCGGCTAACTTTGCTGTTCCTGTCACATCTGTTGTCCTAAAATAAAACTGCGGTCTGTATCCCTTGAAAAATGGCGTATGCCTCCCTCCTTCTTCCTTCTTCAATATATACACCTTTGCTTTAAATTGTGTATGCGGTGTTATTGTCCCTGGCGCTGCCAATACTTGTCCTCTTTCTATATCTGTTCTCTCTATTCCTCTCAACAATAATCCTACATTGTCTCCTCCTTGTCCCTGATCCAGCAGCTTCCTGAACATCTCTACTCCAGTCACTACTGTCTTCTTCGTCTCTCGCAACCCTATTATCTCTACGCTCTCTCCTACCTTTACTACTCCTCTGTCTATTCTTCCTGTGCCTACTGTTCCTCTTCCTGTTATTGTGAATACATCCTCTATCGCCATCAGAAATGGCTTTTCTATCTCTCTTTTTGGTAACGGTATATATTCATCCATTTGCTTCAATAATTCCAGAATCGGTTTGCATTTCTCACAGTCTTCTTTCCCGCATCCGCAATCCATTGCTGCTAATGCTGAGCCCATTATCACTGGTATATCGTCTCCTGGAAATTCATATTTTGTCAATAGCTCCCTTACTTCCAGCTCTACCAATTCCAACAGTTCCTTATCATCTACTTGATCCACCTTGTTTAAAAATACTACTATTGCCGGCACTCCTACCTGCCTTGCTAATAATATGTGCTCCCTTGTCTGCGGCATTGGTCCGTCTGCTGCGCTTACCACCAGCACTGCTCCATCCATCTGCGCTGCCCCTGTTATCATATTCTTTATATAATCTGCATGTCCC
>DAOVKY010000070.1 GCA_030631525.1 bacterium | reverse complement strand
CCGGAACTGACTTTAGTGTTGATTTTTTTCAGCGGGTTTTTAAAGAATATCGAAGTTATCCAGCTTTTTCCAATTGATCTTACGGTTTTCGCAATACTTTTGCTCATAATAAACTCCTGTATCAGAATTCTCAAAAAAGGGAAACTAAAAAAATTAAACTATTTGGATCTGCTTGTAATACTCCAGGGCATCCTCGTCCTTTTTTCCACAGCATTTGTTTCCAGCGGAACCCGGCTGAACTGGTGGGACGCGGAAAGATTTATTGTATTTAATGTATTTCTTTATATGGGTCTTTTCCTTCTTTCTGTAAAACGCTCTGAAATCCTCACTATAATTCACTGGATCTCATATGGAGTGCTGGCTATCTCTTCTTCGGCTATTCACAATTTTATCTTTGGCAAAATCTCCACCTGGCATCTCGGTTCTTTCGGAGAAGAAAGCTATGTCAGCCTCGGGTTATTGATGGGCCTGGGAATTTTATTCTTTCTGCATAATATTCTTTTTCTTAAACAGGATAGAATCCGGAAAATATTAAATTTTGTCCTCCTCGGCTCTTTAGTTTTTATGATCCCATTTATCCCATCCAGAGGTGTTCTTATATCATTAATCCTTGCCTTCTTATTTATAATCCTTAAGCTTTCATGGAAAAACCGCTTACGCTTAATTGGTGTTTCGGCTGTCTTACTCATAATCGCATTTACAGGCACGCATTTTGCCAGTATTCAAGGGATTGATGTTAAAAGGGCATGGTCCTATTCAGGAGCTTATTCTAAAGGTATTAGTTACCGTATAAATGCTATAAAAAGTGCAGTAGAACTTTTTAAGGAAAATCCTGTCCTTGGAATCGGAATGGGAGAGTTTATGTATCTTCGAGAGGGGAAAGGAAGTTATCCGCACAATCTTTTTGTGGAATCCTTAGTCTCATTTGGGGTTTTAGCCCTATTTATTTTCTGGCCTTTATTTCTAATCTCTTTTAAAAATGCCATCGTTATTTTGAAAAAAAAGAGCGCGAAAAAAGAAGAAGTTGTTACATCATTGTGGTTTATTTTCTTTTTCTTTGAATCTATGGTCAGTGGAAGTCTTTCTGATTTTAGAACATTATGGCTTTTCATGGGGATTTTGAGTATTATTTATTATTCAACATACAGGAAAAAATGATGGCAAGCGATTATAAAATCTGCACAAAATGCATTATGGACACAACAGACCCTGACATTCAATTTGACAAAAACGGGATATGTAACCGCTGCCACAGTTATGAGAAAAGAGCACAGAAGGAGCTTTATTACAAAAAGGACGGAGAACAAAGACTTAACCAGCTGGTAGATGAAATTAAAAATAAGGGAAGAAACAAGGAGTATAACTGCATCATTGGGCTCAGCGGAGGAGTTGATAGCTCAATGGTGGCTTATCTGGTGGTTAAGAAATTAGGTTTAAAGCCTTACGCCATTCATCTGGACAATGAATGGAATGCGGAGGTATCCGAATCTAATATAAAAAAGATATGTCACACTCTGGGTATAGACCTGCATAAATATGTAGTTAATTGGGAGGAATTCAAGGATTTACAGTTGTCCTTTTTAAAAGCATCTATTCCCAATGCAGAAATTCCAACTGACCATGCCATAGTAGCTTTTATGTATAAAACAGCCGCAAAAAAGAAAATACAATATATCTTAACAGGAAGTAATGTTGTTACTGAAGCAACATCGATGTCTCTGAACTGGGGATATGACATGAAAGATTTACGGTATGTTAAAGGCATCCATAGGAGATTCGGAGAGTCCAAAATAAATAGTTTGCCCAAGCTTAGTCTCCGTAAACTTGCTTACTATATTCTTGTAAAAAAAATAAAATATCTACCCATCTTGAATTACATTCCATACAACAAAGAAGAAGCTATTCAACTTCTGGAAAAAGAACTTGGCTGGCAATATTACGGCGGGAAACATTATGAATCCATATATACACGTTTTTTCCAGTGTTATATTCTCCCTAAAAAATTCAATATTGATAAAAGAAAAGCTCATTTTTCTGCCCTGATCTGCTCAGGTCAAATGACAAGGGAGGAAGCACTACAAGAAATGAAAAAAGATCCTTACCCGTCGGAACTACTGGAAGAAGATAAGAAACATGTAATAAAAAAACTGGGACTTACAGAAGAAGAGTTTGAAACTATAATGTCTCAACCCATCAAGTCATTCAGGGATTACCCTAATAGTTATTTTCTAGTTGAGAAGCTTCAGCCATTTGTCAAGTTAGCAAGGAGAATGACCACTTATAGAAGAAAAGACGCTTCAATAACATATAAATAGTGAGCAGCATAAATTTACATTTTTATCAATCCAGTTTTAAATACGAAAGCCGTATTCTGAAAGAAACAAAAAGTCTTGTTCATTCCGGCTTAATCAATAAGGTCATTATTGCAGGTATATGGGAAGCTGGCTATGACGAACATGAGGAACTGGATAACAAGAGAGTGCTGTGGAGAGTTTCTCTGAAAACCCAGGTTTTACCGGGCGGCTCTTCTTGGAAAGTATTGCAACACATTGAATGGGCGTTTAAGATTTTTTTTAAACTCAGAAAAGAAGGCATTAAATTTGTTCACTGCCACAGCTTATCAACTTTACCCATAGCCGTGTTGTTTAAAATATTTGCACAATCAAAAGTCATTTACGATGCACATGAGCTGGAAACAGAAAGAGGTATGCATGGCATAAGACAGAGAGTTTCCAAAGTGCTTGAGAGGCTTTTAATAAATTATGCGGACAGAATCATCGTTGTTAGTAATTCGATAGCAGAATGGTATCAAAATCAATATGGTTTAGAAAAAATACATATTATTAAGAATTTCCCCTATCAGGAAAACTACTCCAGCAAATCAAATCATATTCTAAAAGACACATTTAAAATACAAGATAATGAAATATTGTATATCTACCACGGCGGATTAAGTAATGGCAGGAGTATCGAAATATTACTCGATGTTTTTTCAAAGGTAAACAGGAAAAAACACATTGTCTTCATGGGATATGGAGAATTAGAAGATACGGTCAAAAAATATGAAAAGAATTTTCCAAATATTCATTTCCACCCTGCTGTAAAACCAGGAGATATTATAAGCTATGCTAAAGGTGCTGATGTCGGAATCTGCATGATAGAAAATATCAGTTTAAGCTATTATTATTCCCTTCCCAATAAACTTTTTGAATACATAGTAAGCGGACTGCCTGTAATCGTAAGCGATTTTCCAGACATGGGGAAAATAATAGACAAGTATAAATGTGGGTGGAAATCTCTGGTAAACGAACAGGCACTTATAGACACAATAGAAAAAATATCAAGTGAAGAGATCAAAGATAAAATAAAAGGCGTTCTAAAGTGTAAAGATTACTTTGTGTGGGATAGCGAAGAAAAGAAGTTATTAAATATTTATGACAGCTTAATACAAGAATCCTAATTGAGTCATAAAAATACTTGCCGTTTTTTTACACACAGCTCTTGCCATTTTATGGCTGTTTTCATGTCTCTGAAGCACAATAAAGAGACCGCAGCAATTCAGGATACAGTTAAGAACCCTTGATGTTTATATGGGAAAATGTTTATACTTACTGACCTCTAAATGACGGGGGAAGAACTGTTTCTTCCAATAGTCAGGAGGTAGTAGCACAAAAACTTTGAGCCCAAAATTCAGTTTACCTTATTAAAGGAGCAGACGATGAAGATACCTTTCGTTGATTTGTTAGCCCAATACAAATCAATAAAAGAAGAAATCGACCAGGCAATTTCCGATGTCATTCATGACTCAGCTTTTATTGGCGGTAAGTATTTAAAAACCTTTGAACAAAATTATGCTAATTATATCGGCACAAAACAATGTATAGGTGTAGGAAATGGAACAGATGCACTTTTTTTAACTCTAAAAGCCTTAGGTATAGGAAAAGGACATGAGGTTATAACAGTTTCCAATTCTTTCATAGCTACACCGGAAGCCATAACCATGACAGGTGCAAAAGTTGTTTTTGTGGACTGTGATATTCATACATATAATATTGATGTCCAGAAAATTGAGAGCGCTATTACAAGCAACACAAAAGCAATTTTGCCTGTTCATCTTTACGGGCAACCGGCTGACATGGATCCTATAATTGAAATAGCACAAAGATACAATTTACATGTAGTCGAAGACGCTGCTCAAGCTCATGGAGCAGAATATAAATCTAAAAAAGCCGGAACTACAGCTCCGTTTGCATGTTTCAGTTTTTTCCCCGGGAAAAACCTTGGAGCCTACGGTGATGCAGGAGCAATAGTAACCAGCAACGAAGAATTTGCAGAAAAAGCAAGAATGCTTGCCAACCATGGAAGAAAAGAAAAATATAATCATGAGTTTGAAGGAATAAACAGCCGGCTCGATGGCCTACAAGCCGCAATTCTTGATGTTAAACTGAAGCATCTAGAAAAGTGGATAGAACGGAGGAGGGCTATTGCCAAAATATATGACGAAGAATTGAAAAATATTGTTATTACGCCTGATGTCCTACCCGATGTAAGACATGTGTATCATCTTTATGTGATAAGAGTAAAAAACAGGAACAGAATAAAGGAATTTTTGGCTGAGAGAGAGATTCATACAGGGATTCACTATCCTATTCCACTGCCATTTCTGAAGGCATATGGTTATATTGAACACAAGCCTGAAGACTTTCCTACCACTTACTTATTAAAAGATGAGATATTAAGTCTGCCAATTCACGGCAGCATGTCGGATGACCAGGTTGAATATGTAATAAAACAGTTAAAAATCGCAGTAAATAGGTTATGAACGAGGGGATAAACTGAATTAAATGGGGCCTGTCCCCATTTAAGGTTAATTATCGAGGAAAGAAAATGGATAATAAAGTCAACGATAAAATCAGGTTTGCTCTAATAGGCTGTGGAACAATAGCCAACAAACATGCGATAGCTCTAAACAGATTTAATGATGCTGAAGTTGTTGGAGGATACGATGTCGATTATCATCTTGGAACCACTTTTGCTGAAAAGCACTCTATTCCAGTCTTTAAGAGTGTTGAAGAGATGATAGAAAAGACAGATCCTCAGGTTTTGAGTATCTTAACTCCATCGGGTAAGCATGCTGAAAATATATTAGAATTGATTCATTTTAACAGGCATTTTGTTGTGGAAAAACCTCTGGCATTAAGGCTAGATCAAATTGACAGAATATTGAAAGAATGCGATAAAATGGGGCTAAAATTATTTGTGGTTCAGCAAAACCGCTTTAATCCTCCTATTCAAAAACTGAAGCAAGCTCTGGACAAAGGGCGGTTTGGCAAACTTGTTCTGGGAACCAT
>DAOVKY010000176.1 GCA_030631525.1 bacterium | reverse complement strand
GGACGGCACAGCAAAAGGAGGCATAGTTGTTGCTATTGAGGACGAATTAGGAATACCTGTGAAACTTGTTGGCACAGGAGAGGGAATAGATGATATAGAGAATTTTGTGCCTGCTGACTTTGTAAGGGCATTATTGTATGAATAGCAAATCAAGCAGATATATTGAGAATATATTGATATTTCTGGCAATATTTAGTATATGGCCGGCTGTTTTTAGAATAGATAATATTTATTTTAAAGTTGGCAGGTATGTGTTTTTAGTTATTATGGTAATTATATTTTTTAGAAGAATAAAGAGAATTAGAACATATATGAAGAAAAGCGATTGACTAGTATTAAAAGTGTATGTTAGTATTTCACAATGAAGAAAAGGCACAAAGTGACAAAGGCACATAGGCACAAAGAAAGAATTAAAAATTTAGTCTTTTTCCCTTGTTATATAATTCTATTAATTGGGCTGTCTTTTTCCCCTGTTTACAGCGATGATCTAAATCTAACCAAAATTTCTGAACAAGTAGATGGGCAATATATAAAGGCTATAGTTTCCGATCTGTCTAATCTTGGCTCCAGGGTTCCTGGTTATAAAGGTAATGAGGAAGCGTCAGAATATATAGAAAATGTTTTTCGAAAAATTGGTCTTGAGAATGTAAAGAGGGAAAGTTTCCCAGTTACAGTTCCTGTAGATAAAGGAGCTTCTCTGGTTATTTCCAATACCAAGAAAGAACTTCCGCTATATTGTTTATGGCCAAATCTTATCAGAACTCCCAGTCTTCCATCATCTGGTATAAAGAGTCAGATAATTGATGGAAAAACAGGAAGCTTTGAAAATCTTAATGGCAAGAGTATTCAGGATAATATTATCTTACTTGATTTTAACTGTGGAAACAGATGGCTCGATATTTCAATGCTTGGAGCTAAGGCGTTTATTTTTATAGAGCCGGAAGATACAACTCGTGTTGAAGCTGAAAAGAAATATCTGAATCTGCCGTTAAATATACCAAGATATTGGATATCCATGCAGGATGGCATTTATCTCAGAAGATTAATAAAAGAAAGTGATGAGAAGTTATTAGATGTTCATCTTAAGGCAAAGATGGACTGGGAAAGAAAGATTACTAAAAATGTGCTTGGATGGATTTCCGGCAATGATCCGGAACTCAAAAAAGAAGTTATAGTTATAGAGGCATATTACGACAGTATCTCTGTTGTGCCTTCTATAGCGCCCGGAGCGGATAGTGCGTGCAGTATAGCTGCTCTTATTCAAATAGCGAAGATTCTCCATAACAATCCTCCTTCAAGAACAGTTCTATTTTTAGCTGCGTCTGGACATTTCCTTGAGCGGCGCGGGATAGACGCCTTTTTGCAGGCTCACTGCAGAAAGGAAGAGCCGTTTAAAAGCAGGATTACAGACCCAATGGATATAAAGCTTTTCCTGTGTATAGATTTATCAAGCCATAACAACGAGTTAGTAATATATCATGATATAGATACGGATAAAAACCTTGGGTATTTTGCCAGTTTTGGCAAGACGTTTATGTCTTTTGCAGATGAAATGGGGAAGATATTTAATAAATCCAGAGACGATGTTCTAATTAATGGCATTAGCCCGGAAAAGGGACTGAACATAGATTCAATAACTGCCGGGAATATTAATACGGATGCGGGCATGATAGGAGTCTGTGCTATCCCTGCGCTTTGTTTTATAACCGCGCATGACAGCAGGAGATTAGTAGATACACCATTGGACAGAGCAGAAACTGTTGATTTCAAAAATCTTCTTACTCAGGTTAAGCATATCAGTTGTCTATTCCATATGGCATTGAATAAAAAAGAACTTTTTCCTGATGTCAGGGTAAAATTCAAAGATGGTTTACGTACTTTGAAAGGCAGGATAGTAACTTTTAATCCCAGAAAAAGCTTTGTGCCTGACGAACCTGTTGCAGAAGGATTAGCTGTTTTGAAAGTGCTTGGTAAAACTGCTGAGGTAGTTAAGGGCGTAAGGCCGGAGTTGATAGAGCTGACAGATGAGGATGGGTCGTTTGAAATATCCAGGGTAAGAGGGGGTAAATCTCGATTAGAAGCATACTCTTTGGACTCTGAATCTGGGGACATAATTTACGCTCCGGATATGGGGGTTTACGGAGATGAAATGTATCCGATAGAATTTAAAATAGACTGGAGACTTGTTGAGCATACTATTGTTTTATTTCCATGCATAGCCACTAATGTTTATGAACTATTAGATCCAAGGTATTTGGCGCAGCTTGATAATATTGATGTATTTGATGAAGGGAACAGTGTCCCATCTTCGTATGGATATTCATTCATAGAGGTCAAGCCCTGGGATTGGACGTCTTCCATAGAAACATACGGGGTGGTTTACTCCTCTCCGAATACAAGTCTAAAGCTTGCTTTTGGAGCAGGCCCTCTTGGAATGCGCCTACTGTTGCTGAATTCAAAAGATGCAGAAACTAAAGTTAATTCTGAAGGCGGTGGGTTTTTGGTATCTAAAGATGGAGCAATAGGAAATACTTCATTCCAGGCAGCAAATGATATGCTGTTTTTAAACCAGTTTAGAATGGAGAATCTGGAGAAATACGGAATATCAAATGACAGGCTCTGGCATTTACACAAGAAAGCTGAGCAAGCTCTGCAAAAAGCCAGTCAGGCTAAAGAGAATAAAATATGGGATGAATTTATAAAGTATTCAAGAAGAGCGGTTGGAATAGAATCCAGAGCATATCCGGATGTAAAGGCTACAGCAAATGACGTAATAAAAGGCATTATCTTCTATCTTGCGCTTCTTATCCCATTTGCTTATTTTATGGAGCAGTTGCTATTTGGATTTGTGGATATCAAAAAACAAATCGGAGGAATAGCAGGTATATTTATTGCGATATATTTGATCATGCGTGTTGTTCATCCTGCATTTAAATTGACGAACGCGCCTG
>DAOVKY010000067.1 GCA_030631525.1 bacterium | reverse complement strand
GTTAAATTACAATACTATTTATTATTGGAAAGTAGTAGCAAAAAATGCCGGTGGTGAAACTTCAGGAAATGAATGGAATTTTACAACAATAATTCAATACATATTGACCACAGAAATTTCAGTGACGTGTGGTGGTACTGGAGGCACAATAGATCCAGAACCCGGAAATTACACATATGCTTCTGGAACAAATATAACCATAACAGCTATGCCTGAGAGCGAGTATAGATTCACCGGATGGACTGGTGATGTGCCAATCGGCCATGAGAATGATAATCCGCTTACCATTACTATGGATTCAGATAAGTCCGTTAAAGCCAATTTTATAAAACAATACACATTAACAATAACTGCGGATACTGGCGGGACAGCTGATCCTTCACTTGGGAGTCATCCATATGATTGTGAAACACAGATTGCCATAACAGCCACAGCCGAGAGTGGATATAGATTCATCGGTTGGACTGGCGATGTGCCTCAAGGGCACGAAAATGACAATCCTATCACTATTACCATGGATTCAAATAAATCAATAGAAGCCAACTTTATTGCTCAATATACACTGACCATAGCTGCGGGTACTGGTGGGACAACTGATCCTGCACCAGGAAGCTATACATATGACACTGGAACAGAGGCTACTATAAAGGCGATCCCTGATACTGCTTATAGATTCAGCGAATGGACAGGAGATGTTCCTTCTGGTCATGAGAATGATAATCCCATAACTATTACTATGGATTCGGATAAATCGATAACAGCTAATTTTATACGACAGTACACATTGACCATAGCTGCAGTGACTGGCGGGACAACTGATCCTACACCAGGAAGCTATACATATGACAATGGAACAGAGGTTACTATAAAGGTGATCCCTGATAGTGCTTATAGATTCAGCGAATGGACAGGAGATGTTCCTTCTGGCCATGAAAATGATAATCCTATATCCATTGTTATGGATTCGAATAAAACAATAACAGCCAATTTTATAGCTCAGTACACACTGACCATAGTTGCTGGGACTGGAGGTACGACAGATCCAGTACCAGGAAGTTACACACATGACTATGGAACACAGATTTCAGTAACAGCAGTAGTTACCAGCAGTGGGTATCAATTCAGTGGATGGAGTGGTGATGCATCGGGGACAGATAACCCAATAACTATCACCATGGATTCGGATAAATCTATAACAGCCAATTTCAGTCCTCCACCTCCTGATGAGACTGGGGATGGAGATGGAGGCACAAAGAAAGGCGGTTGTTTTATCGCTACAGCAGCTTACGGCTCCCCGTTACATCCTCATTTGGATATTTTTCGGGATTTCAGGGACACATACCTTATGCCAAGTAAGCTCGGAAGTAAGCTGGTTATTCTATATTATAAATATTCCCCATTTGTAGCGGATTTAATTGCTAAATATAAGGTATTGAGGATTGTCGTCCGAATCAATCTGTTGCCTCTTGTCGCTTTCAGTTATTTAATGCTTCATTTTAGTTCAGCAATAACAGCATTTTTTCTTGGTTTTGTTTTTGTATTGCCATACTTTTTTGTTTGCTTTTCTCGAAAGAGAAGAAATTAGTCTTTAAGATAATGGGTTTGCAAGAAGCAAGCCCCTTTAGCGAGACAGTGGGTTTAAAACGATACGACCACTGCGTCGCATAATAAGAATTATGTCACGTTATATTGTGACGAACATGCCTTAAATAAAATCGCGAGCTTTTCTTATTTTCGCAATTCGAGTTTTTTTGCCTGGTTTTATTAAAGAGGGATAATAATCAATCAATAAATAATCTTCGCCACCGTATTTAAAACAGGTAAGATATAGTTCTAGTTATATAAAATGGATTGGCTCATTCAAGGAAAATGACTGAGGTCAAATTATTCCCGAAATTATAGACTTTTTCAGCAAACTCCAATGAAAGTTTCTGACATTCATTGAACTTTTGAGTTAATTCTGATGATTTATCTCGAACTCCATATTTGGTCACGAGATCTGCAATGTGTCTATTTAGCAACTCAGATTCATTAATTAGTTCAGTCCATCCATTTTCAATCTTGGAAATAATTTCTTGGGATTCTTCTCTAAAAAATAATAGTCTTAGCTGACCTCTAATGATTACAGACTCTTTTTGGAATTTATTGGAAACAGAATTAAAATTTTTTATTATTTCTCGCTGTTGATCCGGATTAACAATTGTATATTCATACATGGAGATAATACGACTGACTGCAACAGTATATTCAGAAGTAAGATTAAATATCTTATTATATAAATTTTCCCAGACCTCAGAGCGTGCTCTTATCCTTGCATATTCTTGTTCCAATTTTGTCTTATAATCAAACTCTTTTTTGTGCCAATAATGGGTTAGAATCCCCCCGACTATAACTGTAAAAATGAATCCAACAAATGTTACAACAAGAGGAGAATTATAGAACTTTCTATCTCTTGCCTCAGATTTTGATATAGAAATTTCTTTGTTATTTCTCACTCTATTCTCACATGGTAGGAAATTTCAACTTCCTCAGATTTTTTAAATGATTTAACCCTAATTTCTGCTCGAATATTTTCATCGTGCGATTCATACAAATAAACCCATTTTTTTCTTATTCTAATGTAATCGCAATATCCATATACTGGATAATTAATATCACATAAGATTTTATTTCCCTGATTCCCTACCGTTGCTATTCCTCCTTCCTTCCTTTTGACGTAGAATTTATCAGATTTGAAATAAATGTCGTATGATTCCGTTTCAATATCTTGGATAATTTTGCCGTTAGCGAACGCAATACCATGCCCGTTTTTTAATATAACTTCCTGAACATCACAAGCAGGCGGAGGCGGCGGGGGCAGAGGAGCAGGCGGAGCAATAGGAGGTTCTTCTGGTTCTGGGGGAGTTGAAGGAGGATAAGGAAGATCTATATTCATGGTCTGAGTTTTAAATCCTGCCAATTCAAATTTTGCTTCGATTTGTTGCGTTAATGATTCTTTAGGTATAAGGATACCAAACCGCCCATTCTCGTCAGTAATACGAGTATGCATAATTCCTTTACTGTCAACAAAAAATACAGTCACTCCAGGCAAAGGAGAACCTTCCGAATCTGTAACTATTGCCCCTATTTTAATATTAGCTCCAGAAGATTTTACCGAAAGAGACGTGACTGATAAAATTTCAGTCTCTTCATACGTTTGCTGGGGATATTCAAATACGGATAAAATGAAGAAAAACAAAGCCATTAATAGAAGTTTTGTAAGGAATGGCTTATAGTTTATATTTTTCATATCTAACCTCCCTTTTACCTCTTTAATTCATATCCCATCCGTTGTTGATATAAATTTATTTTTTATCGCCTTAAAAGTCAATATATTAATTCAATTAATCCTATCTGTGAACAACTGCTTCTCTGGAAGCAGATTTCTAGTTTAAGCGAGGGAAATGGTCATACGGATAACCTAAAAGACATAGCATCTCGGCAAAAATCGTCCGTAAAGATAAAGTAAACGTTGCGTCACATAACTAGGATTATATAGCCTATTTTAGCTTCTTGATCTTCCTATCGTTTCAAGCGCGCGGGGGATCGCGCCAATATCATATAGAAATATCATTTTTATTTCATTTACCAAACCCCTATTGATTATTATTAGAATGTTTGGTAACTATTATGTTTGACAATAGTTACCAAACATCATATCATATGAATATATTTGTTTGGTAACAGAGGCAAAAATGAATATAATTAAAGGTGTGTTAGAAGAAGAGCTTCAGAATTCTATTCGAATGAAAAGACAATATGAAAAGGCTTTAAATGAACTACCAAAAGGTAGCTTGGTAGAAAAAAGCATAAAAGGACACAAATACTATTACTTAGCTGTTAGAGAAAGTGATAGAGTAAAGTTTATTTATAAAGGGAAAATCTCAGAAGAAGAAAAAAATAAATACATGGAAGCTAAAAAGTTGAGGGCCAAATATAGAAAACTTCTCTCCCAACTTAAGAAGCAAATAGTTTTTCTGAAAAAGACGTTAAATGGCAAAGCAATACGATCTTTGACTTGAAGTGTTAAGGCGGATAAAAAAGGGAGGAGTTTTTCTTTCTTAATTATCTAAGTTTCTTCAGGATGATTGCTGGAATGCGGCTCTCTAGTGGAGGATAAGCTTCCATAAGGCGCATTATATCAGTAAGGTCTTTCTGCCGTTTGCTTCTTCGGCGCTGTTCATCCAAATAGGCCCAAACTTTCCCCTGTAGAACATCCTCAATGCAGGCCACATTGATTTTATATCCAAGTATTTCTTTCGAAGTGGAGCGGGATATGAATTCCTGATAGCGAGAATCAGTCTGAATCTGGATCCTTAGGTCAGATTTGGGACTAGTTAGATTCACACTGTGTTCAAATCTATCGACCTTTATACCCGTGGCGGCAGTTTCCTTGCAAACTTTATCAATGTCCTTCATATCTACAACGACATCTAGGTCAAGGCTGACAACAGGTTCAACATAAGCATTCACAGCGAGCCCCCCAACCACACAATAGGTTGCTTTGGTTTTCCCCAAGATGTCCAGGAAAAGCTGCAGAATATCTTCCTGTGCGTTAGCTACGGCGTTCATAAACTTTTTTCCATTCATTTAAATATTCTTAAGAAAATTCATTATTGCGCGTTGAACTGGCGCATAGATTATTAGTTTATATCAATTAAGGATGAAAATGTAAAATAATACCTATTACGAATATAAAATCATCTGATTTTACTTATAGATACTTTCTCTTGGTCCAAAAGAGAAGAGAATGATTGAGTTTTTTTCCCATTTGTAGACTAGGCGACGGGTCTGGCCTTTGACTGTGTATTTAAAAGCTCGTAATGAAGCAAAGTCTCCTTTTAACTTCTTGCCCGTTTGAGGATCTTTGGCAATTACCTTAATCGCTGTTTTTAATGCTTCCTTCTCAGTCTTTTCTTTAAGTTTTGTCCGTAGCTTATTGAATTTTGTAGTTTCATAGATTTTCATCTACAAATCTTCCGGGTTTAATTCTGAAATTCTTCCTGTCTCATAATCAACCTGGGCTTCAATGATATCTTTAATTTCCGCTACGGTTAATTCGGGATTAACAAGAGCAAGAAGGCCGATTTTAAGAGCATATCTGAGGGCGCTCGAAAAATCCATGGCTTCTTTCTTGGCGTAATTATCTAATTCATTGATAGTTTTCTCAGCGATCGCAATCGTTTTTCTTATCATTGTTAGCCTCTTCATATTTTATATGATAATTTCATACTTTTGTCAGGTATTATAATCTCATTTTTGCTGCAGCAATCAGCGTCTCATAACTGGCATTATGTCTACTTTTTATTTTTTTGATTATTTAATTCATAAAGGCAAAGC
>DAOVKY010000048.1 GCA_030631525.1 bacterium | reverse complement strand
TCAATCATTGGTTAGTGATGAAATTGAACCAATTGCAGGTAATTCATCTTGCGTAGAAGCATTTAACAAACCTGAAATCTGGTAAGAGATTTTTTATGTTCGCAATGACAGAAAAGAAATATTCAAACGGGCAGCCGCAAGGGCTGCCCCTACAATATTTCCGACAGATACCCGCCAGCTAAAGCAGGCGGTTGCAGGAGAAAGAACAACAAACTGCTTCAGCTGTCTGGAGGAATTAAATGTATTGACATTATGCACACATTGTACTATATATAAGATGTGAAGCGCTATAATTGGAATGACGAGAAAAGTAAAAAGCTAAAAGAAGAAAGGGGTATATCTTTTGAGGATATTGTATTTTACATAGAAAAAGGCCATGTTTTAGACGATTTGGATCATCCTAATAAGATGAAATATAAGAATCAAAGAATATTAGTACTTGAAATAAAACATTATGCTTACATTGTCCCATATGTTCAAAACGAAGAGGAGATGTTCTTTAGAACTATTATCCCAAGTAGAAAAGCAACACAAAAATACTTAAAAGGAGTTGATAAAGATGAAATTGGATAAAGAGGAAAAAGAAATATTAAAATCATACGAAAAAGGAGAATGGAAATCAGTAAAAAAACTTAATTCCATAAAAGAGGAACACATGGAATATGCTAGAGCTATGTTAAGAAAAGATAAGCGTTTGAATATCAGAATATCATCGCGTGATTTAGAAGAAGTTCAAAGAATCGCTGTAGGAGAAGGCATTCCGTATCAAACATTAGTTTCAAGCGTAATTCATAAGTATGTTGCTGGATATTGAATTGAATATCTTAAAGCACAGATTCCTGCTAAAAATCTGCAGGAATGACAGACGAGATTGCCACATCGTCCCGAAAGCGTTCGGGACTCTTCGCAATGACAGACAAGGAGACAATTGGGCTTAGTTTCATAACGCGCCTTTCCAATGTTTATCAAGCAGTGTATTTTTTGCTAGATCCAGGTCAATAAGGCTGACCCTGTATTTGAATAGTGATGATGCTAGATTCAAGCGGGCTTGTAAAATATCCTCTTCATGACGAATAATAATATCCGAACTTGAACGTCCATAGCTGAAGTGCTTCATTTCTTCTTTTAATTTGTTTTCCTGCAATTTGCTAATTGAAGTAAGCAGCTCAATCCGATTCTTCAGACTGTTTACTTCTTTCACTTTGTTGTATATCTCTTTTAATATAAGCCGTTCGGTTCGTTTAAGGAAAAGAAGAAGCTGTTCCCTGTTTAGCCTTGCCTTTTCAAGATCTGCCTTTGCTGAGCGGTTTCTAAAAGGTATTCTGAAGGTAATCCCTGTAAAAAATTCATAGTTGTTTTCATCAGACGTTTGATTCCATGAGTCCTGATAGTTTGAAGCCAGTCCATTCTTCAGAAAACTGGCTTCCAGATCAATTTCAGGCCATAAAGCATTCTTTTTTATTTTTATATCTATGTTTTGCGATTCTATCTTGTTCTTTATGATCTTATAGTCCCTGCGATGCGAAATTGCTTCTTTCAGTATTTCATATACATCAACGCAGTGCAGAGTGGTTGCCAGCGGGTCAACAGGTTGCAGATGAATGTGTGTATCTTCTTCGTTCAGCAGGAATAACAGGTTGTTTTTTGCGATTTCTTTCTCGAGATGAGCCACAAGTACTCCGTTTTTCCTTGCGCGCATATTGGCTTCAACTGCGAACAAGTCTGTCTTTTCAACAGTTCCTCTTTCATAACTTTCTTTGTATATGGAATATAGCTTTTCAGCTTTTTTGAGCATATCTGATTTTATATTAAGTTCTTTTTCTTTAAGAACAATATTCCAGTAAGCTGTTTGGGCTTTATAAAGAGCATTCTCAATTTCGTCCAGAGAAGAATATCCCGCATTATCTATATTAATTTTTGTTATCTTAATCTCAGACCTGTCAGTTAAACCAAAAAAGTTTTTTCCTAATGATTGATTGAGAGAAAATTTAATGCTTGATTCATTGTAGTTGTTTATCGCAGAAGAAGAGGAATTGGCATCAACTAATGAATGTTCTGTGTCTATTTTAAGGCGTGATCCTGTCGGAAGTTTTTTCTCAACGCCAAGCGAATATTCATTTGTAGTGGTTTTTGTCCTGGATAGGGTTGTTGCAGTCTTTTTTTTGTCATCCTCATAGCTTGCGCCTGAATTCACGAATGTATCAAAGATTGATTTTGCTTTTCCAAGAGATGTTCTTTCTTTGTATGCATCAATCCTTGCAATCTGGATATCCAGCGAATTTTCAAGCGCTAGTCTGGTAACATCGGCAATAGAAATTTGTTTCATAGAAGATGTATTATCAGCAATTTTTTCCGCATACGAAATTTGTAATAGTAGAAAAACTAGTATTGTTATAAGAATAGTCTTATTTTGCATCTCGGAATAACCTCCGCATTAGTCTTTCTAATTCGTAATATACACTATTTTCATTAAATAGTCATTCGTATTTTTCCAGAAGTATCCCTAATCACGCATCAAAATTCCCCCTTTGAAGGGGGATTCAGGGGGATGTTAAAGTCCATTTTCAATAAATACTTGACACAGGTGTATTATGTGATATAGTACAGCTAGGTGGGAATTTAAGCTCTCTGATTAGGTACTTAACAAGCAACGGTTTTTAGATATGATAAATTTTACAATAAAATTTCAGTCTGGTGTTCCAATCTATGAACAGGTAATATATGCTGTGAAAAAGGCTATTGTGACAGAACAGTTGAAGGCAGGAGATAGATTTCCGTCAGTCAGGGAAGTTAGTAAGGAATTACGAATAAATCCTAACACTGCTCAAAAAGCAGTATCTCATTTAGTCAGGGAGAGGCTATTAGAAATAAAACCTGGCATTGGGAGTATTATTTCTGAATTAGGCGCAGCAACTAAAGCTCAACGTGATAAAATTCTTAATGATGAGGTAGAGAAATTGGTAGTTGAATCCAAGCGATTATCCATTAAAAAAGAAGAAGTTGTGGATGCGATTAATCGTGGTTGGAAATTAGACAATAAGGAAGGATAAAAATGAATAATGCTATTGAAACAAAAAATCTAACAAAAAGATTTGGTAAAAATACAGCTATTAAAAATTTAAATTTAACAGTTCCAACAGGTGCTATTTTCGCCTTTCTGGGCCCAAATGGAGCAGGCAAAACAACGACAATCAAAACTCTAATGAATATTATAAAACCCACACAAGGTTCATCTACTGTATTGGGAGTTGATTCCAGGAAACTTGGACCAAAAGAATTCGCTCAGATTGGATATGTATCTGAGAATCAAGAAATGCCGGAGTGGATGACAGTAAATCAATTTTTGAATTATTGTAAAAAAATGTATTTAACATGGGATGATAAATTCTGCAATGCTTTAGCAGAACAATTTAGCCTGCCTTTAAAACAAAAAATAAAAAATATTTCGCGCGGGATGAAAATGAAAGCAGCCTTAGTCTCGTCGTTAGCCTATAGGCCTAATTTATTAATATTTGATGAACCTTTTAGTGGTCTGGATCCATTAGTTCGTGATGAATTTATTTCCGGAGTGCTGGACATTACTGAAAATAAGAATTGGACGATATTCATATCTTCGCACGATATTGACGAAGTTGAAAGATTAGCTGATTGGGTAGGCATTATTGACAAAGGATTGCTAAAGATTGTTGAGAAAACAGAGGTATTACAAAATAGATTCAGACGGGTTGAGCTGACTACAAGAGAAACAGCGGATGTTAAATCAAAATTTTCTAAAGAATGGTTTTTACCAAAACAGCAAGATAGAGCCATTCATTTTGTGGATAGTCAATATGTAAAGGGAAAGAGTGAAGATAAGATTCATGAAATTTTTCCCAATTGTTCCAATGTGGAAGTATCGGGAATGTCTTTACGTGAGATATTTATTGTATTTGCCAAAAAGTTTAAACTTTTAGAACTATAGGAGATAGGATCATGAATTTTATATCATATTTGTTTAAAAAAGATATTATTCGTATCAAAACAGCGCTTTTTATTTGGCTTTTACTTATCCTTGCTCAATCAGCTTTAAGCATAGGTGGTATTAATTTGGCTGCAGAATTTCTAAAGTTTCAAATGTATTTACCTTTGTTTACAAAACTGCTTAGTTTTTTGCAAGGTTTGATGATTATTGTTGTAGTTCCTTTGCTTATCCATGATGATTCATTAGTCGGAACAACAGCATTTTGGTTTACCCGCCCAATTTCTAAAAAGGGACTGTTAATCACAAAAGCGTATTGGATATTGATATTATTGATTGCCTTACCTTTTATTGCCGAGATATTTGTTTTAGCGGCAAACAGCGTAACATTTTATCACATATTGCTTGCAGTCCCGGAAATACTGATAGAAAAATTAGCTTTTATTATTCCCTTTTTAATCTTAGCTGTTTTAACGCCAAAATTTAGCCGATATGCTCTGGTTGGAATTATCATTTTCGCTGTATTTGCAGTTATTGGAATTATTCATTCTGTGCTTATGATATTCTTCCCTGCTTTTGCAAAGTTTCTATATAACTCTAACTTCTGTATAAATCCTTCCTTGGAAGCATCGTGTAAAGTTGCAAAAGATGTATATATTATTTTAATTGGTTCTGTTCTTGTTGTTCATCAGTTTTTAACAAGACGTACTGCAAGAACAATAAAATGCTTTGTTGTTGCTTGGTTGGTTATGATGTGTTTTGCGAGAGTATGGAATTGGGATTTTTTAAAACAGGTTCCCATTGCTAAAAGCGCAGTGAGTATACCGAAATCTTTATCTGTATGTTTTAACACTAAACATGTCATTGTATCTGATGAGCTTCGTCTTAGTAAAAAAGACGCTAGGGAAAAGTCTATAAAGACTGAACAAACAATTAGAGGGCTGCCTACAGGGCAATTCGCAATTTTGAGGAGATTGAAGAATGCGCAGATGAAATATCCTGACGGGACAATCCTTAAATCAAAACATGTTTCAATAAGTACAAAAGAGGCATTTTCCAATGAAAAATTTGTATCTCCTTTGCAAACTGTTTTGGGAGACATTCAATTACTAAATCCTTTTAAGGAAAGTCTTTTTTATGAAGAAATATTTAGTTTAGAAGAATTAGATTTTAGCCAATACAAAAATAAAGTAGGCACTTATTCAGCTCATGCTTACTTTGACATTTATAAATATAAAATCAGCTCACAAGTGCCTTTAAAGCAAGGCGCAAGAGATTTATTTGGTTCAGAGCAAATAACAATATATGACATCCTTGAAAGACCAAATGGAATATCAGTAATTATTATTGAGAAGAAAACAAATTTGTTATTTGACAGGAATGTTAAAAAGAAATCGCGATACGACTTTGAACAAGATCGTTATTCGGGTTACAATCATGTTTATTTAATAGTGAATAAAAAACACAATGAGGCGTTCTTGGCAGAGGCTGGAAGTAATTTATATGATGGTATGACGACACTTTATGATCGGGCGCGTCTCGAAAGTGTAGCAAAATTATTTGATTTTACATATATAAATGATAGAAGCGGACCTCTGCCCAAAATTGATAAAGAATGGCTGGCAGACGCTGAGTTTCTAAGAATTGATGCTGTAAAGATAGGCACACAAGACACGAAGTTTAAAATTAAAGATTTTTCTTTGCTTTCTCAAACTACATTTGATAAATAGGGACACATTCCATTTTTCTTGATCAACTTTTACTTTCAGAGAAAACAGAAAGGGACAGGCGAGCTTTGTCCCCTACATAGATTCCTGCTAAAAATCTGCAGGAATGACAAGGCGAGAGTGCTTTCTACCATCCTCAAACCATAAAGGAAAAACGAGAAGCATGAACTAATTCGGAATACACACCGTGACTTTCTGATCTTTCTCATTAAAACTGATTATAAATGGAAGAAAGAAATTATCACGTCCTAAAAGATTAAAAGAAACAGTGAACTCATGAGAAAAGACAATTTTGCAAGTAAAGATCTTGTCTCCCAATCTCAATGGCAAATTATGCATATATCCAAGGATTCTTCCTCCAATGCCTTCCAAATAAATTAACTTTCCTTTCTCAATCTTTATTCCTAAATAATCGGCTATTTCTGGTCGAAAGATAGAAAACGATGCTCCTGAATCAACTAGGGCTTTAACAATTAAAGACCTGTTCCTGCCCTTTAACTCTACATCTATTACAGGAAAAGATTGTTTCCCTTTCTTTAGATAAGCAAATTCTTGTTTC